>NZ_JANEWI010000026.1:0-72422 GCF_028069775.1 Citrobacter sp. Igbk 17
ACATATATCTAAGATTAATTTCTAACTATAGAGTTTACTTTTCTGCTGATGAATTAGAATTCAAAACCCACCAGGTAATTCATACGGTCACCATAATCCTGATACCCTAATTTATTATTGAAGTAACGATAGGATACAGAGGCTGTCCAGCGGGGCATAAATTTCCAGGTAAACGTAACGGCACCATTTAGACCCGTTTTCCCACCTTGCTGCTCTGCATAAGCATCATTACGATCCATTTCAACTTCATTCCAGTTTGAAATGGCAAATTTCTCATTAAGCATTTCGAAATTATATGCAGCAACCCAGCCAAGGACATAGCCGTTAAATCCATTAGCCTGACCGTATTTTGCAGAGTTATAGTCGCTGGATAAATTATGTATCGCGACATAAGGTTTGATAAACCATGATTTCTCTACCAGACCCAGGTAGCCTACCCCATACATCATGTTCAACTCATCACCAAATTTGTTTTCCATCGACATATAAAGTTTAGTCATTAACGTAAAATCAGACCCTTCTATCGGACGATAATGTCCAAGAAATTGAGTCGTATGGTTACGTCCTTCTACTGGATGGTTGAGTACATTCATTTCGTAAAATGAGGCGAATTCACCTCTATCAAAAACAGCGCCGAAATCAGCAACAGCTTTCCATACTTCACCTCGATCGACGTTTACAAATCCTTTATTCCAATCACCGTAGCCGAGGCTAATCTTTCCATAGACGCGTTTTAGTTCAGCAGAATGGCTATTGAAGGTGGATAAGATAACGCATGCAGCAAGTAGACTCTTAATATATATTTTATTCATGCTCAACTCCATGAGGTAAAGATACTAATAATGTGCGGAAAAAATGAGAGTCTATTGATTGGGGGTTTATTCGTGAGTGATAGATGTCGCAAAAATGTCAGTGATTAAGTGTTAACGGTGCCAGGTGTCAATTAGTGTTGTTTTTTAAATGGCAACTTGATGTTTTTTGAAAGTGTTCAGTGTTACAACAGTAACATGGATTTTTTATTCGGTATTTTATTTTTTTATCTGTTAAGTATTATTCCTTGGAGATTAATAGGTTAGCGATGAGAAAACAACATATACTGACATTAGAAGGGTAAAGGAAAATGTATCCCATAACATTTGGGATCTTCATCACTTGTTGGCGTATTCATTTCTAATAAACTTTTCTTCGCTGCATTATATAGATAAGTCTGGTATTTATATTGTTAATATGGCTTTCGTGATTAATATAATATCTGTGAATGTATATTGTTCTTTGTTTTTCTGTCGCTATTACATCGCCATGTAATAGCGAGGGTGGAAATTAAACAGAAATTTAATTTATTGGTAGATCTGTCGCGTAATTGACTATGTGATAATTCAAAGGAGTTGGAATGAAAAGAACTGTCGTTGCCAGCATGATCGGATTGGCTCTATGTGCCGGGAGTGCATTATCAACCGTACAAGCCGCTGCGGATAAACGCCCTAACTTAGTCATCATTCTTGCAGATGATTTAGGTTATGGCGATCTGGCGACTTATGGCCATCGAATCGTTAAAACGCCTAATATCGACAAACTGGCTCAGGACGGGGTGAAATTTACCGATTATTATGCGCCAGCTCCTCTGTGTTCTCCCTCTCGAGCTGGGTTGCTTACTGGCCGAATGCCGTTTCGTACAGGGATTCGCTCCTGGATCCCTGAAGGCACTAATGTTGCGTTAGGTCGAAATGAACTGACTATTGCTAACTTGCTGAAGCAACAGGGTTACGATACGGCGATGATGGGTAAGCTGCATCTTAATGCTGGTGGCGATCGTACTGACCAACCACAGGCAAAAGATATGGGCTTTGACTATGGTCTGGTCAATGCTTCCGGCTTTGTGACCGATTCTACGTTGGATAATGCCAAAGAACGTCCACGCTATGGCACCGTGCATCCCACTGGGTTTGTGCGTAATGGCAAATCGATTGGCAGAGCGGACACCTATAGCGGTGAACTGGTCAGCTCCGAAGTTGTGAACTGGTTGGATAATAAGAAAGATGATAAACCGTTCTTTCTATATGTTGCGTTTACAGAGGTTCACAGCCCACTGGCTTCACCCCAAAAATACCTTGATATGTACTCGCAATACATGAGTGATTATCAAAAACAGCATCCGGATCTGTTCTATGGTGACTGGGCTGATAAACCGTGGCGCGGTACGGGAGAGTATTACGCTAACATCAGCTATATGGATGCTCAGGTCGGTAAAGTGATGGATAAGATCAAGGCGATGGGCGAAGAAGATAACACCATTGTTATCTTTACCAGTGATAACGGACCTGTCACTCGTGAAGCACGTAAAGTGTATGAGCTGAATCTGGCGGGTGAGACCGATGGCTTGCGTGGCCGTAAAGATAACTTGTGGGAAGGTGGGATCCGCGTTCCGGCAATCATCAAATATGGCAAACATATTCCACAAGGGATGGTCTCTGATACGCCGGTTTACGGTCTTGATTGGTTGCCGACGTTGGCCAACATGATGAATTTCAAACTCCCAACAGATCGTTCCTACGATGGACAGTCTCTGGTGCCGCTGCTTGAGCAGAAAACGTTAAACCGTGAAAAACCGCTGATCTTCGGTATTGATATGCCATTCCAGGACGACCCTACCGATGAGTGGGCTATGCGTGATGGTGACTGGAAAATGATCATCGATCGTGAGAATAAGCCGAAGTATCTCTATAACCTGAAACAGGATCGGTTTGAAACGCTTAACTTGATTGGCAAACAGCCTGATATTGAAAAACAGATGTACGGTAAATTCCTGAAGTACAAAAAGGATATTGATAACGATTCATTGATGAAAGCTCGAGGCGAGAAACCGACTCCGGTCACCTGGGGCTAACCGGATAATAATAAAAATACAGTGTATGCCACTTAGGGCTATGCCCGCCTGGCTCAGCACTTTGGTGCTGGGCTGGGTTCTTTTATTTATGGACCTTCGCGATGTACAGGAAAAGTTGCCAGGTAATGATTAAGCCGACAGGGTCGGTATGCAATCTGGACTGTAAATACTGCTTTTACCTGGAGAAAGAAAAACTGTATCCAGACAGAAAAGGTAATTACAGGATGTCAGATTCCATGCTGGAATTATTCATCAAACAACACATTGCCGCACAGGATGTGGATGAAGTCATTTTTGCATGGCAAGGTGGAGAACCGACACTGATGGGGCGCGCATTTTATCAGCGAGCGGTTGAGTTTCAGCAACATTACGCGAGAGGGAAGAGCATTGTTAATACTTTCCAGACGAACGGTATTTTAATCGATGATGAATGGGCTGTTTTTTTCCAGCAGAATGATTTCCTGGTCGGGATCTCTGTTGATGGTGATGCCGCGCTACATGATGAATGGCGTGTGACTCGTTCGGGTAAACCGACGCACAGAAAAGTTGAACAGGCCATTGAATGTCTGGTACGCCATGGCGTCGAATTTAATACACTGACGGTTGTTAATCACACTAATATGCGTTTCCCACTGCAGGTCTATCAATACCTGAAAAGTATTGGCAGCCGATATATGCAATTTATCCCGCTCGTTGAACGATGCAGCGCTAGCGAGGATGGCAGGTTGGCACATCCTGATGATAAACAGATAACCATGATGCCGTGGTCTGTTGATTCCCTTCAGTTCGGCCACTTCCTCAATGCCATTTTTGATGTCTGGATCCGTGAGGACATTGGTAATATTGGCATACAACTCTTTGAGCAGACGCTTGGGGCCTGGTGTGGTCTACCTCCGCAAGTCTGCGTGTTTGCTCCCACATGCGGTAGTGCGTTTGCGATGGAAATGAACGGTGATGTCTATAACTGCGATCACTTTGTCTATCCACAGTACAAGTTGGGAAATATTCAGCATACGACGCTACGCGCAATGAACAATAGCGAGCAGAACCGGCAATTCGGCAATGATAAAAACCGTACAATGGCGCAAGAATGCTACTCCTGTCAGTGGCAATTTGCCTGCCATGGGGGATGCCCCAAACACCGTTTTTTACCTTCGGCCTCAGGGATGTTGAATCAGAACTATTTATGCGCTGGTTATCAGGCATTTTTTGCCCATACAGCATTGGCGATGGGGGCGATGAAGACGCTCTGTGAAAATAATATTTCACCCGCAGAGATAAAAACAATATTTGTATGACAGTAATATTCGCAGGGAGTGAATATGTTTTTCCAAATCAATGTCGATGCTTGTAAAACGCCTGAGTGCAAAAATATGGGTATCCTCAACAGCCCGGATTATTTGGTGCAAGGTAAGGACATTTTGTGCAGAGAATGTGGATTCTCATTCCCGGTCATTTCTGAACGTTCGCTCAATCTTTTCCGTCTGTCGGCTAACCTGCCCTGGAGAGGGCTAATTAAGGCTTGTCCTGGTTGTGGCAGTTTGTCATTGAAAAAGTACGGTTTTTCCGCCCAGGGAGAGGCCCGACTGTACTGTCTTCAGTGTCATAAAACCTTTGTTTTCCTTGGTCGGCATAAAGCGGATGTCCGCCAGGAAAGCCTTGCCAGACTTATCCTGGAAGGTGCCTCACTGGCAGATATCAGAACGACGCTTTCATTAGACAGCACAGGACTGAACCGTGCATTACAAAAATTATCTCGCAGCGTAAATCAATCCGAACGAGAATTCACATTTCCAGCATTCGATTTGGCCATGAGCACACGCGCTTTTCGGGTTAAATTTAACGGTGGCGACCACAGCCTGTATGTTCTGGTTACGGCAGAGGAAAGCAGTGGTAGAGTTATTGCTGTGACAACCAATTATTCCACTCAGGCTGTAGAAGAAGAATATCAGTATATTTCTGACTATGAAGAACGCCTACCATCCGGCACGCTAGCGCATCTTGTCCAACGTAAAGAACTCATGACAATGCGACGAAACACATTATTTGATGTGGATTATGGTCCCGCCGCGTTGCACAAAAACGATCCCGGAATGTTGGTAAAACCCGTCCTCCCTGCATATCGACATTTTGAGTTGGTCAAAGAACTTACAGATGAACGAACCCTTAATGTTCAGCACTACATTGATCATGAATGTTTTATATTAGGGGGATGTATGATGGCGAATTTGAAATCTATTCGACAAAGCCGTTGTCATATCTCATTTGTAAGAGAAATGGGTGACTTGCCATCGGATGCAAACTTTCCCTATCGTGTATTTCGTAGCGGTGGAATACGTAATAATGTCTGGCGTTCTTTTTCGTCTCGCGGTTATGCTAAAGCCGTATGTAATCTAACAGGGAATAAAAAAACGAGTATGCTGCGTTATGCAACCCTAACCGGAGCAACAAAATTCATCCAGTTTTTACAGGTACATCCATTTTTCTTACAACTCAGTCGTTTGTCGCCAGCAAATGTCACAATGGTATTGAATTACTTAAAGTTTGAATATAACAAAAACATCACACTATAACATATTTTTCATTGATAGTAATTGATGCCTTTTTATTATCTGATTGATGATTTTCCATGTATTTGTTTTATTGTTCCGCTGTGGAACGGTGAAATGAATACAATGGAGATTTATAATGGAAAATATTCCTGCGCAGAATCTTAAGTTACCGACTCCTCGCCCGGCAGTGAATCAGGGTATCGACACTAATAATGAGATAGTTCTCAGTCATACAGCTATTTACCAAGATTGTCTGGCGCAGATCACTGACGAGAATACACTAGATAATGCACTTATTATTCTCAATCCTTATGGCACCGCTCCCTTAAGTGCTTATGCCGGTGTTTGGAGCGATGAAGTACGCACCATTACGTTAAACATTCAGGATTTGGCGCAAAATGCGATGTTGATTACCCAAGAGGTTACGTTGAGCGTGGGGGAAAATTTGCTGCCTGTACTGGGTCTGGTGGCTGATACCGATAACCTACTTACCCTATTGGTTGATGAGGAGATCAATGCGACTTACACGATTGCAACTCAACCTTTGCCTGAAACAGATTCTGCAGATGTGCAGCTTGGGTTCCCCATTGTTAATGTGACGCAATCGGCGACTGACACAGATATGCTTGCGCCGGGCTGTTATTTTATTACACATTTCGATCGTTATAATTACGCTCTGGATCAGGATGGCGTGGTGCGCTGGTATGTTACACAAGACTTCCCATCCTTCAATTTGGTTCGTGTGGATAATGGTCATTTCCTGGCAACCTCAGAAGCCAAAAATACCTATCTGGATATGTATGAGTTTGACATGATGGGGCGGCTGTATACATTTTATATGTTGGACAACCAGTTCCACCATTCAATTTGGCAGTGGGACAGTAATACTATTGTTGCGCCCTCTGAATATACTTCTGGTCGTCCTGATTCGCTGAAAACGAATGAGGATGGCGTATCTGTGGTTGATCTTTCAACGGGACAGGAGATTGCTTATTACGATATGGCAACGATTCTGGATACCTCCCGTACAGCGCGTCCAACAGGGACCGCTCCAGGTGAAGACGCGACCGTTCAGGACTGGCTGCATATCAACCAGAGCTATGTTAATGAAACGAATAATTTGCTAATTGCCTCAGGACGCCATCAGAGTGCTGTTTTTGGTATCGATCTGGAAACTGAAGCGCTGCAGTTTATTATGTCCACGCATGAGGATTGGACAGAGGATTATCAGCCTTATCTTCTTACTCCTGTCGACAGCGAAGGCATTCCTCTTTACGACCTCAGTAATCAAGATGATGTGGATGCTGCAAACCGAGATTTTTGGTCGTGGGGGCAGCATAACGTGGTTGAGGTGGCTAATGACGAACCGGGAATTGTTGAGTTTATGGTCTTTGACAACGGTAACTTTCGCTCCCGTGAAGACAGTAAAAGTCTTCTCCCGCCAGATAACTACAGCCAGGTTGTGCATTTCATCGTTGATCTGAATTTGATGACGGTTATGCGTCCTTTCGCGTATGGGAAAGAGTTGGGATCTCGCGGTTATAGCAGCTGTGTGAGCGCTAAAGAAGTACAGCAAAACGGGAATATTGTGGTGCATTTTGGCGACTGTACGTTTGATGAAAATGGACTCGCTATTTCTTGCCAGCCGGGAGACAGTGATATTGATGACCCACGAGCGGGAAGTGAAGCAATGGGTAACTTGCTCCTGCAGGAGATCGATCCAGAGACGAAGTCGGTGCTTTTTGAAGCGACGATGACCTCCGGTTACTATAAGAGTGAAGACGTTAATGGCGCAGGTTATCGCTATGACATCACCAGTTTCCGTGTGTACAAAATGAATCTCTATGCTTAAGTGTGTGTTTTACGCTCCAGCGTGAATTTTTCTCAGCCCAACGAACAGTTGGGCTTTTTTGTTCGTAAAAACCGATCTATTCATCATGAATAATCTAATATTAACGATGAATTATGCGGAGTAAGATAGTAATTACGAAGTATTCACCCAATAGAGAGAATAAAAGTGAAACATCTACATCGTTTTTTTAGTAGCGACGCCTCGGGCGGCATAATTCTGATCATCGCTGCAGCGGTAGCCATGTTGATGGCCAATATCGGGGTCACCAGTGGATGGTACCACGCCTTTCTGGAGACGCCTGTTCAACTGCGGGTTGGCGCGCTTGAGATCAACAAAAATATGCTGTTGTGGATCAACGATGCCTTGATGGCGGTGTTTTTCCTGCTGATCGGTCTGGAAGTGAAGCGTGAGCTGATGCAGGGATCGCTTGCCAGTTTGCGTCAGGCAGCGTTCCCGATCATTGCGGCGATTGGCGGCATGATTGTCCCGGCGTTGCTGTATCTGGCATTTAACTATGCCGATCCCGTCACTCGTGAAGGGTGGGCTATCCCTGCAGCAACGGATATTGCTTTTGCGTTAGGCGTGCTGGCGCTGCTGGGCAGTCGTGTCCCGCTGGCGCTGAAAATCTTCCTGATGGCGCTGGCGATTATTGATGACCTCGGCGCCATTGTGATTATTGCATTGTTCTACACCAGCGATCTTTCACTGCTTTCGTTGGGGGTTGCCGCTCTGGCCATTGTTATTCTGGCTGCGTTGAATCTGTGTGGCGTAAGACGGACGGGTATTTACATTCTGGTCGGCGTTGTGCTGTGGACTGCGGTACTGAAATCTGGCGTGCACGCGACTCTGGCCGGGGTGATTGTGGGCTTCTTCATTCCGTTAAAGGAAAAACATGGGCGCTCACCGGCGAAGCGTCTGGAGCACGTCCTGCATCCGTGGGTGGCTTATCTGATTCTGCCGCTGTTTGCCTTTGCTAACGCAGGTGTTTCGCTGCAGGGCGTTACGCTGGATGGATTGACCTCGATTCTGCCGCTGGGAATTATCGCTGGCCTGCTCATCGGTAAGCCGCTGGGGATTAGCCTGTTCTGCTGGCTGGCGCTCCGCCTGAAGTTGGCACAGCTGCCAGAAGGCACGAATTTCCAGCAGATCATGGCGGTAGGTATTCTGTGCGGCATTGGTTTCACCATGTCGATTTTCATTGCCAGCCTGGCGTTCGGCAGCGTTGATCCAGAGCTGATTAACTGGGCAAAACTGGGGATTCTGATCGGTTCTTTGCTGTCGGCAGTGATCGGTTATTGCTGGTTACGCACTCGATTGAACGTGTCAGCCTGATCGGCTGACGCTTTTGTGACAATTTTCAGGGAGAGAGTATGTCTCATATCAATTACAACCACCTGTATTACTTCTGGCATGTGTATAAGGAAGGTTCGGTGGTTGGTGCAGCAGAAGCGCTTTATCTGACGCCACAGACCATTACCGGGCAGATTAAAGCGCTTGAGGAACGCTTACAGGGAAAATTGTTCAAGCGTAAGGGGCGCGGACTGGAGCCCAGTGAACTGGGCGAATTAGTCTTTCGCTATGCGGATAAAATGTTCACGTTAAGCCAGGAGATGCTGGATATCGTGAACTATCGCAAAGAGTCTAATTTATTGTTCGATGTCGGTGTGGCGGATGCGTTGTCTAAACAGCTGGTCAGCAGTGTGCTGGATGCCGCTGTGGTGGAAGATGAACAAATCCACCTGCGCTGCTTTGAATCTACGCACGAGATGCTGCTAGAACAGCTCAGTCAGCACAAGCTGGATATGATTATCTCAGATTGTCCGATTGATTCGACGCAGCAGGAAGGTCTGTTCTCGGTGAAAATAGGCGAGTGCTGTGTCAGTTTTTGGTGCACGAATCCCTTACCTGAGAAGCCATTTCCGGCCTGTCTTGAAGAGCGGCGATTGCTGATTCCAGGCCGTCGTTCAATGCTGGGGCGTAAGTTGCTGAACTGGATTAACTCTCAGGGGCTGAATGTTGAAATCCTCGGGGAGTTTGATGATGCCGCATTGATGAAAGCCTTCGGTGCCACGCACAATGCTATTTTCGTTGCCCCAACGCTCTATTCGAACAATTTCTATGCCGATGATTCGATTGTGGAGATTGGACGTGTGGAGAATGTGATGGAGGAATACCATGCCATTTTTGCGGAGAGAATGATCCAGCACCCGGCGGTGCAGCGTATTTGTAATGCGGACTATTCCGCGCTCTTTACGCCAGTGAGCAAATAAGCAGACATAAAAAAACCCGCTTACGCGGGTTTTTTTACAAAGCGACAACAAGCAGACGATTAAGCCAGTTTGTTGATCTGTGCAGTCAGGTTTGCTTTATGACGTGCAGCTTTGTTTTTGTGGATCAGACCTTTAGCAGCCTGACGGTCCACGATTGGTTGCATTTCGTTAAATGCTTTCAGTGCAGTAGCTTTGTCGCCAGCTTCGATAGCTGCGTATACTTTCTTGATGAAAGTACGCATCATAGAGCGACGGCTAGCGTTGTGCTTGCGGGCCTTTTCAGACTGAACGGCGCGCTTCTTAGCTGATTTGATATTAGCCAAGGTCCAACTCCCAAATGTGTTCTATATGGACAATTCAAAGGCCGAGGAATATGCCCTTTTAGCCTTCTTTTGTCAATGGATTTGTGCAAATAAGCGCCGTTTAAATTGCAGCACTCGTTGCGTAGTGATGGCGCAGGATTCTACCAGCTTGCGTGCTGTGAATACAGCTTTTCGATGAGAAAAATTGAATTGGTTTACCGGTGAAGGGCATCAATTTGTTTCATAACAATGAAAACAATCTTCTTTCTGTTTCGAGGAAACAATCGCCGGTTAACCTTGACCGCCGTACAGGGTATACTTTCACGATTTTCACTGTTTTGAGCCAGACATGAAGCTGATACGAGGCATACATAATCTCAGTCAGGCCCCGCATGGGTGTGTGCTGACTATTGGTAATTTCGACGGCGTGCACCGTGGCCACCGTGCCTTGTTGCAGGGCTTGCAGGAAGAAGGGCGCAAACGCGGTCTGCCAGTGATGGTGATGATTTTCGAGCCACAGCCGCTGGAACTGTTTGCGACGGATAAGTCACCTGCGCGACTTACCCGCCTGCGGGAAAAACTGCGTTATCTGGCCGAATGCGGCGTGGATTACGTGCTGTGCGTGCGTTTTGACAGGCGTTTCGCCGCATTAACGGCACAGACCTTTATCAGCGACCTGCTGGTGAAGCGCCTTGGTGTACAATTTCTTGCTGTTGGTGATGATTTCCGCTTTGGCGCTAGCCGCGCGGGCGATTTCTTGTTATTACAGGAAGCGGGCGCTGAGTATGGTTTTGATATCACCAGTACCCAAACCTTCTGTGAAGGCGGTGTGCGGATCAGCAGCACCGCTGTGCGTCAGGCGCTGGCAGACGATAACCTGCAACTGGCCGAAAGTTTGCTTGGACACCCTTTTACCATTTCAGGACGCGTCGTACATGGCGATGAACTGGGGCGAACTATCGGTTTCCCGACGGCAAATTTACCGCTGCGTCGCCAGGTTTCCCCAGTGAAAGGGGTATATGCGGTTGAAGTGATGGGATTGGGTGAAAAGCCTTTTCCCGGCGTAGCTAACATTGGCACCCGTCCGACGGTTGCCGGTGTACGTCAGCAGTTGGAAGTGCATCTACTGGATGTTGCAATGGACCTCTACGGTCGCCATATAGATGTAGTACTGCGTAAAAAGATACGCAACGAACAGCGATTTGCTTCGCTGGATGAACTAAAAGCGCAGATTGCGCGTGATGAGTTAACTGCCCGCGATTTTTTTGGGCTAACAAAACCGGCTTAATGCCTATACGAGTTTTAAATACGGAACCGAGAATCTGATGAGTGACTATAAATCAACCCTGAATTTGCCGGAAACAGGGTTCCCGATGCGCGGCGATCTCGCCAAGCGTGAACCGGGAATGCTGGCGCGTTGGACTGATGATGACCTGTACGGCATCATTCGTGCGGCCAAAAAAGGCAAAAAAACCTTCATTCTGCATGATGGCCCTCCTTATGCGAATGGCAGCATTCATATTGGTCACTCGGTTAACAAGATTCTGAAAGACATTATCGTGAAGTCCAAAGGACTCACGGGTTATGACTCGCCTTACGTTCCGGGCTGGGACTGCCACGGTCTGCCTATCGAGCTGAAAGTGGAGCAGGAATACGGTAAACCCGGTGAGAAGTTCACCGCTGCGGAGTTCCGTGCTAAGTGCCGCGAATATGCTGCAACGCAGGTTGACGGTCAGCGTAAAGACTTTATTCGTCTTGGCGTGCTGGGCGACTGGTCGCATCCGTATCTGACCATGGACTTCAAAACTGAAGCCAACATTATTCGTGCGTTGGGCAAAATCATCGGTAACGGCCACCTGCATAAAGGCGCGAAACCCGTGCACTGGTGCGTTGACTGTCGTTCTGCGCTGGCGGAAGCGGAAGTTGAGTATTATGACAAAACGTCTCCATCTATCGACGTTGCGTTCCATGCGGCCGACCCGGACGCAGTAAAAGCAAAATTTGGCGTCTCTGATGTCAATGGCCCAATCTCTCTGGTTATCTGGACCACCACCCCGTGGACGTTACCGGCTAACCGTGCGATCTCTCTGGCACCTGACTTTGACTATGCGCTGGTACAGATGGACGGCCAGGCGGTAATTCTGGCAAAAGATCTGGTTGAAAGCGTAATGCAACGTATTGGCGCGGCTGAATACACTATCCTTGGCACCGTAAAAGGCGCTGAGCTGGAACTGCTGCGCTTTACCCATCCGTTTATGGGCTTTGACGTGCCGGCTATCCTTGGCGATCACGTTACGCTGGATGCGGGTACCGGTGCGGTCCATACCGCTGGCGGCCACGGCCCGGATGACTACGTCATCAGCCAGAAATACGGTCTGGAAATCGCTAACCCGGTTGGCCCGGACGGCGCATACCTGGCGGGCACCTACCCGGAACTCGATGGTGTGAACGTCTTTAAAGCTAACGACAAAATTGTTGCGCTGCTGAGTGAAAAAGGCGCGCTGCTGCACGTTGAGAAGATGCAGCACAGCTATCCATGCTGCTGGCGTCACAAGTCGCCGATCATCTTCCGCGCAACTCCGCAGTGGTTCGTCAGCATGGATCAGAAAGGCCTGCGTGCGCAGTCGCTGAAAGAGATCAAAGGCGTACAGTGGATCCCTGACTGGGGCCAGGCGCGTATTGAATCGATGGTTGCTAACCGTCCTGACTGGTGTATCTCCCGTCAGCGTACGTGGGGCGTGCCGATGTCTCTGTTTGTCCACAAAGACACCGAAGAGCTGCACCCGCGCGCTATCGAACTGATGGAAGAAGTTGCCAAACGTGTTGAGGTAGACGGTATCCAGGCGTGGTGGGATCTCGACCCGAAAGATATCCTCGGCGATGAAGCTGATCAGTACGTCAAAGTACCGGATACGCTGGACGTGTGGTTTGACTCCGGTTCAACCCATTCATCCGTCGTTGACGTGCGTCCTGAGTTTGCAGGCCATGCGGCAGATATGTATCTGGAAGGCTCTGACCAGCACCGTGGTTGGTTCATGTCTTCTTTGATGATCTCCACCGCCATGAAAGGCAAAGCGCCTTACCGCCAGGTACTGACTCATGGTTTCACCGTTGATGGTCAGGGCCGTAAGATGTCCAAGTCTATCGGTAACACTGTTTCTCCGCAGGATGTGATGAACAAACTGGGCGCGGATATTCTGCGTCTGTGGGTGGCATCGACCGACTATACCGGTGAAATGGCTGTTTCCGATGAAATTCTGAAACGTGCCGCTGACAGCTATCGTCGTATCCGTAACACCGCGCGCTTCCTGCTGGCGAACCTGAACGGGTTCGATCCGGTGAAAGACATGGTGAAACCGGAAGATATGGTGGTACTGGACAGGTGGGCGGTAGGTTGTGCGCAAGCGGCTCAGGAAGAGATCCTGAAAGCTTACGAAGCCTATGACTTCCACGAAGTGGTACAGCGTCTGATGCGCTTCTGCTCCGTAGAAATGGGGTCGTTCTACCTTGATATCATCAAAGACCGTCAGTACACCGCGAAAGCGGACAGCGTGGCGCGTCGTAGCTGCCAGACTGCGCTGTTCCATATTGCGGAAGCGCTGGTTCGTTGGATGGCACCGATCATGTCCTTCACCGCAGACGAAATCTGGGGTTACCTGCCGGGTTCCCGCGAGAAATACGTCTTCACTGGTGAATGGTACGACGGTCTGTTTGGCTTAGGCGAAACCGAAGCCATGAACGACGCATTCTGGGACGAGCTGCTGAAAGTACGTGGCGAAGTGAACAAGGTTATCGAGCAGGCGCGTGCGGATAAGAAAGTCGGCGGTTCTCTGGAAGCGGCAGTGACCCTGTACGCCGAACCTGAACTGGCGGCGAAACTGACCGCACTAGGCGAAGAGTTGCGTTTTGTCCTGTTGACCTCCGGTGCGACTGTTGCGGATTATGCCGCAGCACCTGCTGATGCTCAGCAGAGCGAATTGCTCAAAGGGCTGAGGATCGTACTGAGTAAAGCCGAAGGTGAGAAGTGCCCGCGCTGCTGGCATTACACCACCGACGTCGGCCAGGTGGCGGAACATGCAGATATCTGCGGACGCTGTGTCAGCAACATCGCCGGTGATGGCGAACAACGTAAGTTTGCCTGATGAGTAAGCCTCTTTGTTCAACAGGGCTACGCTGGCTGTGGCTGGTGGTAGCCGTGCTGATTATTGACTTAGGCAGCAAATACCTGATCCTCCAGAACTTTGCTCTGGGGGATACGGTGTCGCTGTTCCCGTCGCTTAATCTGCACTATGCACGAAACTACGGTGCGGCGTTCAGCTTCTTAGCCGATAGCGGTGGCTGGCAGCGTTGGTTCTTTGCCGGCATTGCCATCGGTATTTGCGTCATCCTGATGGTGATGATGTATCGCTCGAAGGCGACGCAGAAGCTGAATAACATCGCGTATGCGTTAATCATTGGCGGTGCGCTGGGCAACTTGTTCGACCGCCTGTGGCACGGCTTTGTGGTTGATATGATTGACTTTTACGTCGGAGACTGGCATTTCGCGACCTTCAACCTGGCAGATACGGCGATTTGTATCGGCGCGGCGTTGATTGTTCTTGAAGGCTTCTTACCGTCGAAAGAGAAAAAAGCCGCATAAAAAATGCCGGATGGCGCTATGCTAATCCGGCCTACAATATACTGCGATCCTTGTAGGCCCGGTAAGCGTAGCGCCACCGGGCAAACAGTCGGCAGCAATTTTAAAGAGCAACCTGCATGTCTAAATCAGTACAGAGTAACAGTGCGGTGCTGGTGCACTTCACCCTCAAGCTCGACGATGGCTCCACCGCAGAGTCAACCCGCAATAACGGCAAGCCTGCGCTGTTTCGCCTGGGCGATGGTTCTCTGTCTGAAGGACTGGAGCAGCACCTGCTGGGGTTAAAAGAGGGCGATAAAACCACGTTCTCCCTGGAACCGGATGCGGCCTTTGGCATCACCAGCCCGGACTTAATTCAGTATTTCTCGCGTCGGGAATTTATGGACGCGGGTGAGCCAGAAATTGGCGCAATCATGCTCTTTACCGCAATGGACGGCAGTGAGATGCCAGGTGTTATCCGCGAAATCAACGGTGATTCGATCACGGTTGATTTCAACCATCCGCTGGCTGGGCATACCGTTCATTTTGATATTGAAGTGCTGGAAGTCGAACCAGTACTGGAGGCGTAAAATGCAGATCCTGTTGGCCAACCCGCGCGGTTTCTGCGCTGGCGTAGACCGCGCTATCAGCATTGTAGAAAACGCGCTGGCTATTTACGGCGCGCCGATTTATGTCCGTCACGAAGTGGTGCATAACCGCTACGTGGTGGATAGCCTGCGTGAGCGCGGCGCTATTTTTATTGAGCAAATCAGTGAAGTGCCAGACGGCTCAATTTTGATTTTCTCAGCCCACGGCGTATCTCAGGCAGTGCGTAACGAAGCCAAAGGCCGCGACCTTACAGTTTTTGATGCGACCTGTCCGTTGGTGACCAAGGTGCACATGGAAGTCGCCCGGGCCAGCCGTCGCGGCGAAGAGTCGATCCTGATCGGTCACGCCGGGCACCCGGAAGTTGAAGGTACGATGGGCCAATACAGCAACCCGCAAGGGGGGATGTATCTGGTTGAATCACCGGAAGATGTGCTGAAACTGGACGTGAAAAATGAAGGTAAACTTTCCTTCATGACGCAGACCACGCTCTCCGTTGACGATACTTCGGATGTCATCGACGCGCTGCGCCAACGCTTCCCGAAAATCGTCGGGCCGCGAAAAGACGATATCTGCTATGCCACCACTAACCGTCAGGAAGCGGTACGTGCGCTGGCGGAGCTGGCGGATGTTGTGTTGGTTGTCGGCTCGAAAAACTCGTCTAACTCTAACCGTCTGGCTGAACTGGCGCAGCGGATGGGGAAAGCCGCGTATCTGATTGATGATGCGACTGATATCCAGGAAGAGTGGGTGAAAGCCGCGAAATGTGTGGGCGTAACGGCCGGTGCTTCGGCACCCGATATTCTGGTTCAGAATGTGATTGCTCGTCTGCAGGAGTTGGGCGGTGGAGAAGCTATCCCGCTTGAAGGCCGTGAAGAGAATATCGTTTTCGAAGTGCCTAAAGAACTGCGTGTGGATGTTCGTGAAGTAGAGTAAGTCTTTCACGTCACGATTATGCGAAGATGCCAGACTTAACGTCTGGCATTTTTTTTGGAGAAACCATGCGCTTACCGATCATTCTTGATACCGATCCCGGCATTGATGATGCCGCTGCAATTGCCGCTGCGTTGTTTGCCCCTGAGTTGGATCTACAACTAATGACCACGGTAGCAGGCAATGTTTCGGTGGAAAAAACCACCCGTAACGCATTGCAGTTGCTGCATTTCTGGAATGCGGATATTCCCCTGGCGCAGGGCGCATCCATGCCGCTGGTGCGCCCGTTGCGCGATGCTGCTTCTGTACACGGGGAGTCCGGCATGGAAGGGTACGAATTTGTCGAGCACGACCGCCAGCCGCTGGCAAAACCTGCTTTTCAGGCTATCCGTGACGCGTTGATGCATGCCCCACAACCGGTGACGTTGGTCGCCATTGGCCCCTTAACGAATATTGCGTTGCTCCTCACTCATTATCCTGAGTGTACCTTCAATATTCACCGCCTGGTGATTATGGGCGGTTCGGCTGGGCGCGGGAACTTCACGCCAAACGCTGAGTTTAATATTGCTATCGACCCGGAAGCGGCAGCGAAAGTATTCCAGAGTGGGCTGGAGATTGTAATGTGCGGGCTGGACGTGACCAACCAGGCCATGCTTGCGCCGGATTATCTGGCGACGTTACCAGGGCTTAATCAGACCGGAAAAATGCTGCATGCGCTGTTCAGTCATTACCGTAGCGGTAGCATGAATACGGGGCTGCGAATGCACGACCTCTGTGCGATTGCCTGGCTGGTGCGCCCGGATCTCTTTACGCTCAAGCCCTGTTTTGTCGCCGTTGAAACGCAGGGGGAATATACCGCTGGTACAACGGTAGTAGATATCGAAGGGCGGCTGGGGCAACCCGCTAATGCCCAGGTGGCACTGGGGCTGAACGTTGAGGGATTCCAGCAGTGGGTGGCGCACGTTTTGGCACTGGCCCCCTGATTTCCACGCTATATAACGATATGACGCTGCTTATTCCGTGGCGTCATGCCTTTTACTGATATCTTTCCCTGTTTATCATTAAATTCTAATTATCGACGTTTTCGGCTGGCGGCGCAGCGATACGCTGGTTAATCTGAAAACGATTTACGTAAAATTAACAAAAGAGAATAGCTATGCATGATGCACAAATCCGCGTTGCCATCGCGGGAGCCGGAGGACGCATGGGGCGTCAGTTGATTCAGGCCACGCTGGGTATGGATGGCGTACAGCTTGGTGCGGCGCTGGAACGTGAAGGCTCTTCCTTACTGGGTAGCGATGCCGGGGAACTGGCGGGCGCAGGAAAGACGGGCGTGACCGTGCAAAGCAGCCTTGAAGCGATAAAAGATGATTTTGATGTTTTTATCGATTTTACCCGTCCTGAAGGTACGCTGACACATCTGGCGTTTTGTCGCCAGCACGGCAAAGGCATGGTAATTGGTACCACTGGTTTTGATGATGCGGGAAAACAGGCTATTCACGATGCCGCACAGGATATTGGCATCGTCTTCGCCGCTAACTTTAGCGTCGGCGTTAACGTCATGCTGAAGTTGCTGGAGAAAGCCGCGAAAGTCATGGGTGACTATACCGACATTGAAATTATTGAAGCTCACCACCGCCATAAAGTGGATGCGCCGTCTGGTACCGCGCTGGCGATGGGGGAGGCGATAGCCGGGGCACTGGATAAAGATTTAAAAGACTGTGCCGTCTATGCGCGTGAAGGTTATACCGGTGAACGTGTGCCGGGCACTATCGGTTTTGCTACGGTGCGTGCGGGAGATATCGTTGGGGAACATACCGCGATGTTTGCTGATATTGGTGAGCGCATCGAGATTACGCATAAAGCCTCCAGTCGTATGACATTCGCCAACGGTGCTGTGAGATCGGCTATTTGGCTGAAATCTAAATCAAATGGTCTTTTTGATATGCGAGATGTGCTTGATTTACGCAATTTGTAAGGTTTATTACCCTTCGTGATGTGGTTATTGTAGTCATAATTATTTGATTACATAGGGCAATATTTTATTGCCCTTTATTTTATCTATTTGATGTTGTTTTTAAATTGAGTGCCTTGTTTTTATAAGTTTCATTGTCTTTTTTTGTTGGTTAAATGTAAATTTTGACCATTTGGTCTACTTTTTATCTCTTGTTTCTGAGATTTGATACTCTTCCTGCTCCGCAAGCGTTTTCCACTCTAAGTTAGTTGATCTTTTTGATGCCTGGAGGCGGGTTAATTCGTCAATGGCGCAAAATAATAATAAAAATTGTCCTTTTGGGTAGACTTTTACGTGGGCTATCTCTAGAATGCCGCCGTTTGCCAGAAATCCATAGGTAAGCAAATTTGCATTGATTCATGGTGTGTTAATGAATTAATATGCAAATAAAGTGAGTGAATATTCTCTGGAGGGTGTTTTGATTAAGTCAGCGCTATTGGTTCTGGAAGACGGAACCCAGTTTCACGGTCGGGCCATAGGGGCAACAGGTTCGGCGGTTGGGGAAGTCGTTTTCAATACTTCAATGACCGGTTATCAAGAAATCCTCACTGATCCTTCCTATTCCCGCCAAATCGTCACTCTTACTTATCCTCATATCGGTAATGTCGGCACCAATGAAGCCGATGCAGAATCTTCTCAGGTACATGCGCAAGGCCTGGTCATTCGCGACCTGCCGCTGATTGCCAGCAACTTCCGCGATACTGAAGACCTTTCTTCTTACCTGAAGCGCCATAACATCGTGGCGATTGCCGATATCGATACCCGTAAGCTGACGCGCCTGCTGCGTGAAAAGGGCGCACAGAACGGCTGCATTATTGCGGGTGACAACCCGGATGCGGCACTGGCGCTGGAAAAAGCCAAAGCATTTCCGGGCCTGAACGGTATGGATCTGGCGAAAGAAGTGACCACTGCGGAGCCGTATAGTTGGACGCAGGGTAGCTGGACGCTGGCAGGTGACTTACCGGAAGCAAAATCTGCTGATGAACTCCCGTTCCACGTTGTGGCTTATGATTTTGGTGCCAAGCGCAACATTCTGCGTATGTTAGCGGATCGCGGTTGCCGCCTGACGGTAGTACCGGCGCAGACCTCTGCAGAAGAGGTCCTGAAGATGAATCCTGACGGTATCTTCTTGTCCAACGGTCCTGGCGACCCGGCGCCATGCGATTACGCGATTACCGCGATTCAGAAATTCCTCGAAACCGATATTCCGGTATTTGGCATCTGCCTCGGTCATCAACTGCTGGCGCTGGCGAGCGGTGCAAAAACCATCAAGATGAAGTTTGGCCACCACGGCGGCAACCATCCGGTGAAAGATATTGATAACAATACCGTGATGATCACCGCGCAGAACCACGGTTTTGCGGTTGATGAGGCCTCCATGCCTGCCAACCTGCGCGTGACCCACAAGTCACTGTTCGACGGCACCCTGCAGGGGATTCATCGTACCGATAAACCGGCATTCAGCTTCCAGGGACACCCGGAGGCGAGCCCAGGTCCGCACGACGCTGCGCCGTTGTTTGACCACTTTATCGAGCTTATTGAGCAATACCGTCAGTCCGCGAAATAATCAGGAGTATAAGAGCCATGCCAAAACGTACAGACATAAAAAGTATCCTGATTCTGGGCGCGGGTCCGATTGTAATCGGTCAGGCGTGTGAGTTTGACTATTCCGGTGCGCAGGCGTGTAAAGCGCTGCGTGAAGAGGGTTACCGCGTCATTCTGGTGAACTCCAACCCGGCAACCATCATGACCGACCCGGAAATGGCTGATGCAACCTATATCGAGCCGATTCACTGGGAGGTGGTACGCAAAATTATCGAAAAAGAGCGCCCGGATGCGGTGCTGCCGACTATGGGCGGCCAGACGGCGCTGAACTGTGCGCTGGAACTGGAACGTCAGGGCGTACTGGCTGAGTTCGGCGTGACCATGATTGGCGCGACGGCAGATGCCATTGATAAAGCAGAAGACCGTCGTCGCTTCGATATCGCGATGAAGAAAATCGGCCTCGACACTGCGCGTTCAGGCATCGCCCACACCATGGAAGAAGCGTTGGCGGTTGCCGCTGATGTTGGCTTCCCGTGCATTATCCGTCCCAGCTTCACCATGGGCGGCACCGGCGGCGGTATCGCCTATAACCGCGAAGAGTTCGAAGAAATCTGCGAACGCGGTCTGGATCTCTCCCCAACCAACGAGCTGCTGATTGATGAATCGCTGATTGGCTGGAAAGAGTACGAGATGGAAGTGGTGCGTGATAAAAACGACAACTGCATCATCGTCTGCTCCATCGAAAACTTCGACGCGATGGGTATCCATACTGGCGACTCCATCACGGTTGCCCCGGCGCAGACACTGACCGACAAAGAATACCAAATCATGCGTAACGCCTCGATGGCTGTACTGCGTGAAATCGGCGTTGAAACCGGTGGTTCCAACGTGCAATTTGCGGTGAATCCGAAAAATGGTCGCCTGATTGTCATCGAAATGAACCCGCGCGTTTCCCGCTCTTCAGCGCTGGCGTCTAAAGCAACAGGCTTCCCGATTGCGAAAGTAGCGGCGAAACTGGCGGTGGGTTACACCCTCGATGAGCTGATGAACGACATCACTGGCGGTCGTACTCCGGCATCTTTCGAGCCGTCCATCGACTACGTTGTGACGAAGATTCCACGTTTTAACTTCGAGAAATTTGCGGGCGCAAACGACCGTCTGACTACCCAGATGAAATCTGTTGGTGAAGTGATGGCGATTGGCCGCACCCAGCAGGAATCCCTGCAGAAAGCGCTGCGTGGCCTGGAAGTGGGCGCGACCGGTTTTGACCCGAAAGTAAGCCAGGATGACCCGGAAGCACTGACTAAAATCCGCCGTGAGCTGAAAGACGCAGGCGCTGAGCGTATCTGGTACATCGCTGATGCGTTCCGTGCTGGCCTGTCCGTCGATGGTGTGTTCAACCTGACCAACATTGACCGCTGGTTCCTGGTGCAGATTGAAGAACTGGTGCGTCTGGAAGAAAAAGTGGCAGACGTGGGCATTAACGGCCTCGACGCTGACTTCCTGCGTATGCTTAAACGCAAAGGCTTCGCCGATGCGCGTCTGGCTAAACTGGCTGGCGTGCGCGAAGCAGAAATTCGCAAACTGCGTGAACAGTATAAGCTGCACCCGGTTTACAAGCGCGTTGACACCTGTGCCGCAGAATTTGCTACCGATACTGCTTACATGTACTCCACGTATGAAGAAGAGTGTGAAGCGAATCCGTCCGTAGACCGCGATAAAATTATGGTTCTGGGTGGTGGTCCGAACCGTATCGGCCAGGGGATTGAATTCGACTACTGCTGTGTACACGCTTCATTGGCGCTGCGTGAAGACGGTTACGAGACCATCATGGTCAACTGTAACCCGGAAACCGTTTCAACCGACTACGACACGTCTGACCGTCTGTACTTCGAGCCGGTGACGCTGGAAGATGTGCTGGAAATCGTGCGTATCGAGAAGCCGAAAGGCGTTATCGTTCAGTACGGTGGTCAGACTCCGCTGAAACTGGCTCGTGCGCTGGAAGCTGCAGGTGTTCCGGTTATCGGTACCAGCCCGGATGCGATTGACCGTGCCGAAGACCGTGAACGTTTCCAGCAGGCGGTTGACCGTCTGAAGCTGAAGCAACCGGCCAACGCCACCGTAACCGCTATCGAGCAAGCTGTTGAGAAAGCAAAAGAAATCGGTTATCCGTTGGTGGTGCGTCCGTCCTACGTTCTCGGCGGCCGCGCGATGGAAATTGTCTACGACGAAGCCGACCTGCGTCGTTACTTCCAGACGGCAGTTAGCGTGTCCAACGACGCGCCAGTGCTGCTGGATCGCTTCCTCGACGATGCGGTAGAAGTTGACGTGGATGCCATTTGTGACGGTGAAATGGTGCTGATTGGCGGCATCATGGAACACATCGAACAGGCGGGCGTGCACTCTGGTGACTCCGCATGTTCTCTGCCTGCTTATACGCTGAGTCAGGAAATTCAGGACGTCATGCGTCAACAGGTGCAGAAACTGGCCTTCGAACTGCAGGTGCGTGGCCTGATGAACGTCCAGTTTGCCGTGAAGAACAACGAAGTTTACCTGATTGAAGTTAACCCACGTGCAGCGCGTACTGTACCGTTCGTCTCTAAAGCCACTGGTGTACCGCTGGCGAAAGTGGCGGCACGTGTGATGGCGGGTAAAACATTGGCACAGCAGGGCGTAACCAAAGAAATTATCCCGCCGTACTACTCCGTGAAAGAAGTGGTGCTGCCGTTCAACAAATTCCCAGGTGTTGACCCGCTGTTAGGGCCAGAAATGCGCTCTACCGGTGAAGTCATGGGCGTGGGGCGTACCTTTGCCGAAGCGTTCGCTAAGGCACAGTTGGGCAGCAGTTCTACCATGAAAAAACAGGGCCGTGCGCTGCTCTCCGTACGTGAAGGCGATAAAGAACGTGTAGTGGACCTGGCGGCGAAACTGTTGAAGTTTGGTTTCGAGCTGGATGCTACGCACGGTACGGCGATTGTGCTGGGTGAAGCGGGTATTAATCCACGTTTGGTAAACAAGGTGCATGAAGGCCGTCCGCACATTCAGGACCGTATCAAGAATGGCGAATACACCTACATCATCAACACCACTGAAGGTCGTCAGGCGATTGAGGACTCCAAGCTGATTCGCCGCAGTGCGCTGCAGTATAAGGTGCATTACGACACAACGCTGAACGGCGGTTTTGCCACGGCGATGGCGCTGAATGCAGATGCGACCGAGAAGGTGACTTCTGTCCAGGAAATGCACGCGCAGATCAAAAAGTCATAAAAAATAGGTTCGGTGATAATTGCGTTAACCTGACCAGCAATATAATTTTGAAAGGGTTTCTGTAAAGAAACCCTTTTTTAAATTCGAGTAAGGTCATTCCTGGCCAAATGCACTTTCATAACCACATTTTCAATGTAATAAGCACGATATAGCTCACACTAATCAACATTCAAGTCGCATACTATCCTTTATATCCACAATTTTAATATGGCTTAGTTTTTATTAATTTGGACAGGCCGTAGCCAGATTTTTAATTTGTGAAATGGTGTGCTTATGTGTGAAAAATATGTTGAAAGACCGCTTTATTTGTTAATTGCTGACTGGATGATGGCTGAGGATCGTTGGATCACTGCAAAGGAAATTTCCCGCCATTTTGATATTGAACACTGCAAAGCGATTAATACGCTCTCCTATATTCTGTCCGAAGTGGGGGAAATCGTTTGTGAAGTTAAGATGATCCCCAATCAGATTGCCGGTCGGGGCTGTCAGTGCCAGCGACTGGTGAAAGTTGTGAGTATTGATTCTCATCTTTACAGCAGGTTGAATCACAATTTGCAGGAAAAAAAGGTGAGCATGGCGAAAACGCCGCGCCTGTCAGCGGTTCCTCCAACAGAGCTCAACCGTGAGCAGAAATGGCAAATGATGCTCTCCAAGAGTATGCGTCGCTAATTGTCAGTTTGCCTGATGGCGGTATAACGGTGATTGACTCACAGGCCGGATTAGCGTGAGCGCATCCGGCATCAATCACTGTGCTGATTTCGGCTTCACATCCGTCGTGCCTTGCAGGCGCGGTCGGTTTTTTTCGACCTGCGTTAATGGCTGCGTTTCGTGTAAGCCCGTCTGACAGCGGATTGCAAGATCCTGATACTCTTTGGTGTTCAGCCGTTTCCAGTGTAGCTCCTGATCGGTGACTTCGCGCAGTACGCGAGCCGGTGAGCCAACCAGCATCTGTCTTGCCTCACCCTGAAATCCGGCTTTGACGAAACTCATGGCGGCAACGATGCTCTCTTCGCCAATCACTGCACCGTCCATAATGACACTATTCATGCCAATCAAAGCATCCCGACCTACCACGCAGCCATGTAAAATAGCGCCATGACCGATGTGTCCATTCTCTTGCACAATGGTATCGGTGTCGCAATAGCCGTGCATGATACAGCCATCCTGCAGATTAGAACCTGCCTTGAGGATCAGACGACCATAATCACCACGCAGTGACGCGTGCGGGCCTATATACACACCCGCCCCCACAATGACATCGCCAATCAGCACGGCGCTGGGGTGGACATACGCATCCGGGTGTACGACCGGAATCAGTCCTTCAAAGGCGTAATAGCTCATGGTTGTTCCTCGCTTTTTTGCCGGATGGCGCTAATCTGACTTACATGCCGTATTTGTAGGCCGGATAAGGCGTTTACGCCGCCATCCGGCATGTCTTGATTAACGGCCTTTCCACACCGGATCGCGTTTTTCCGCAAATGCCTGTGGTCCTTCCAGCGCATCTTCCGAATGCAGTACCGACGGATAATGTTTCAGTACGCCGCTACGGATGTAACGGTAGCCTTCTTCTACCGGCATTTCGCTGGTTGCGCGATAAATCTCTTTTAGCGCGGCGATAGCCAGCGGGGCGCTATTGACCAGTTGTTGCGCCAGTTCGCGGGCGCTGTCCATCAATTCACTCTGGCTAACGACACGGTTCACAATCCCCCAACGCAGCGCTTCTTCGGCGCTCATGCGTCTGCCGGTCATCACCATTTCGTTGACGATAGCCGGCGGCAGCAGTTTAGGCAGACGCAGTACGCCGCCACTGTCCGGCACGATACCGAGTTTTGCTTCCGGCAGGGCGAAGCTGGCGTTCTCTGCGCAGACGATAAAATCGGCCGCCAGCGCCAGCTCGAAACCACCACCAAATGCATAGCCGTTTACCGCAGCGATGACCGGTTTATTGAGATCAAATATTTCGGTTAAACCGGCAAAGCCGCCTGGGCCAAAATCGGCATCCGGCGCTTCACCTTCCGCTGCGGCTTTTAAGTCCCAACCTGCGGAAAAAAACTTCTCACCGCCACCAGTGATGATGGCGACGCGTAATTCAGGATCGTCACGGAAATTAAGAAAAACTTCGCCCATTTTAAAGCTGGTTTTGGCGTCAATGGCATTTGCTTTGGGCCTGTCCAGCGTAATTTCCAGAATCGGGCCATTGCGGGTCAGATGTAATGATTCACTCATGGTTCATCTCCAGATAAATAGGTTTTCAGGCAGGAGATATTCCTGCCAGAGAGGTTATTTCAGATTTTTTTTAATTATTTTCCCTGAACAATTTCGCGGCAGGTCGGTTCTGATCTCCATAAAAGAGGGAACCTTAAATTTCGCCATATTGTGTTCGCAGAAGCTGAAAAACTCGGCCTCGCTTAATGTTTCACCTTCATTCAGGACAATAAATGCTTTAATCGCTTCATCACGGATAGTGTCCTTGATACCGACAACAACAATGTCCTGAATTTTCGGATGTGCAGAAATGATATTTTCCAGCTCAACGCAAGAGACATTTTCTCCGCCGCGTTTAATCATATTGCAGCGTCTGTCGACAAAATAAAAAAAGCCATCCTCGTCCTGGTAACCCGAATCACCGGTATGTAGCCAGCCCTCCGGCTCCAGCGCTTTAGCCGTTGCTTCTGGCTGAGCGTAGTACTCTTTAAAAATCGTTTTACCCGGCACGCCTTTAATGCATATTTCACCAATTTCACCGGCGGGCAGGGGGCGGTTTTGGTCGTCGCGGATTTCTGCTTCATAGCTAAAGCCGACACGACCAATTGAAGGCCAGCGCCGTTTGTCTCCTGGACGGTCGCCAATAATGCCGACGATAGTTTCTGTCATACCGTAGGAGGTCAGCAGCCTGACACCAAAGCGACCGGTAAAGTCGTCTTTTTCCTGCTCTGATAAGTTGAGGTAGAACATCACTTCACGTAGATGATGTTGCCTGTCCGTCGGTGAGGCGGGCTGTACCATCAGCGTTCTGATCATCATCGGGATGCATTCCGTCACCGTCGCTTGATATTTACGTACCTGGTCCCAGAAGCCCCGGGCGCTGTACTTCTCAATCAGCACGAAAGTGCTCCCTGATGAAAATGCCGGCATTGCAGCCGTGCACTGGCAGTCGATATGGAAGGCGGGCATCACCGTCATGTACACATCATCATCGCGCAGGGCGATCTGCCAGGCAGAGTAGTAACCTGCAAAACGCAGGTTGTAGTGGGTAATCACCACCCCTTTAGGCCGCGAGGTGGTGCCTGAGGTAAACAGAATTTCTGCCGTGTCGTCAGTGGATAGCGCAGGTGTATAGCATAGCGTGGCCGACTGTCGGTCTTTCAGGAGGGAAAAGTGGCTCATGCCGTCATCCGCCGGAAGCCGATCGCCAATCAGACAGATGTGATTCAGTGGTGTCTCGTTTTCCAGGCGTATCTGGCGGTACATAGGATAAAACTGGGCGCTGGTGACCAGCAGGCGCACCTGACTGTTTCGCAGGATCCAGGCGCTTTCTTCACCCAGCAGACGGGCATTGATCGGGACCATAATGGCACCGATTTTTGCCAGTCCAAACCAGCAAAAAATAAACTCCGGACAGTTATCCAGATGCAATGCGATCTTATCGCCCTTGCGGACCCCTAAGGAATGGAACAGGTTTGCCGTGCGGTTAATCTCTTCATTGAGCGAGGCATAGCTAAACTGCTGAACGTTTCCTTCGCAGGATTCGAAAATAAGTGCCGTTTTATCTCCGTACGCCCCGGCCAGGTCGTCCCACATCTGACGTAAGTTTTGTCCGCCAACGATATCCATATTGCTTTATCCACTGAAAACAGGCGTGAGCGCTAACCAAACCCGTGGGTTAGCGCGTCGCGTTTATTCCTCAACCCTGGCCAGGCCTTTGCCGACCAGCTCATTTATGTCTGCTTCGCTATAACCGATATTTTTCAGAATGGCGGCGGTATCCATGCCGTGTGATGGCATGCCACGCCAGATTTTCCCCGGATTATTTTTGAATTTCGGCATGATGTTTGGCCCTTTGCAGGTGCGACCATCCATCGTTTGCCACTGAGTAATGGATTCACGGGCAACGTACTGCGGGTTGCCTTCCAGTTCTGGAATAGTCAGTACTTTCGCGCAAGCGATGTTCAGCTCGGCAAAGCGTGCCTGGACCTCGGCAATCGTGTGTTCCGCCAGCCAGGCATCCAGTTTTTCTTCGACTAATGGGCCGTATGGGCATTCAACGCGATGGATAAGCTGAGTGCCTTCCGGGACTTCAGGGGTACCGAGGATGTGAGCCAGACCAATATCTTTAAAGCACTCGTTGATTTGCGTGATACCAACCAGTTCCATAACAATGTAGCCATCAGCACATTTGTACAGACCACAACCGGCGTAGTAGGGGTCTTTACCTTTGGTCATGCGTGGGCAAATTTCGCCGCCGTTGAAGTAATCCATCATGAAGTACTGACCCATACGCAGCATCACTTCGTACATGGCAACGTCAATACTTTCCCCTTTCCCTGTTTCGCGCACTTTGTACAGCGCAGCCAGCGCGGCGGTGGTTGCGGTCATGCCAGAAAAGTAATCGGCGGTGTATGGGAAGGCGGGCATAGGTTGATCAACGTCGCCGTTTTGGATCAGATAGCCGCTGAATGCCTGCGCGATGGTGTTATAAGCCGGAAGATTGGTGTACTCCTCGGTGCCAAACTGACCGAAGCCGGAAAGGTGGGCGATAACCAGTTTCGGGTTATGCTCCCACAATACCTCATCAGTAATGCCGCGACGGGCAAAGGCCGGGCCCTTACTGGCTTCGATGAAGATGTCGGTGGTTTCCATTAATTTCAGAAATGCTTCCCGGCCTTCATCTTTGAAAATATTGAGCGAGAGTGCGTGCAGGTTACGGCGTGAAAGCTGCGGGTAGTTGGGTTGCACGCGGATGGTATCGGCCCATGCCACGTTCTCTATCCAGATAACTTCCGCACCCCATTCGGCAAACATTTGCCCAGCGAACGGCCCGGCAATTTCAATTCCTGAAAAGACAACCCGCAGCCCGGCAAGCGGCCCAAAGGTTGGCATTGGTAAATGATTCATTCTTTTGCTCCTGGCAGTTAGTTGTAGGCCGGATAAGCGCAGCGCCATCCGGCATCCCACTTAGCGGTATTGCTTGAGTACCGCACGACCCAACGTCAGGATCTGCATTTCGTCAGAACCACCAGAAACACGGTCAACACGCAGGTCACGCCAGAAACGGGTAATGCGATGGTTGCCCGCGATACCCACGCCACCCAGTACCTGCATAGCGCTGTCTACCACTTCGAACGCTGCATTGGCGCAGAAGTATTTACACATTGCCGCGTCGCCCGAGGTAATGGTGCCGTTATCCGCTTTCCATGCGGCTTCCAGCAGCATGTTTTTCATGGAGTTCAGTTTGATCGCCATGTGTGCGAACTTCTCCTGAATCAGCTGGAAACGGCCGATAGTTTCGCCAAACTGTACACGCTGATTAGCGTAGCGCGCCGCATCTTCAAAGGCGCACATTGCCGTACCGTAGTTGGTCAGCGCGACGAGGAAACGTTCGTGGTCAAACTCTTCTTTTACGCGGTTGAAACCATTACCTTCCCGACCGAACATGTCTTTCTCATCCAGTTCGACGTCATCAAAGGTGATTTCACAGCAGCTATCCATGCGCAGACCAAGTTTCTCCAGCTTGTTGACCTTGATACCTGCTTTGCTCATGTCAACAAACCACTCGGTATAAACAGGTTTATCCGGCGATGCACCATCTCTCGCCATCACCACGATATACGGGGTATAGGCGCTACTGGTGATAAAACACTTACTGCCATTAAGATAAACCTTACCATTTTTACGTGTATAAGTGGTTTTCAGACTACCAACATCTGATCCCGCTCCCGGTTCGGTGATAGCTGAGTTCCACATCTGCTTACCGGTTCCCTGGAACGCCATGATTTTATCAATTTGCTCCTGTGTGCCTTCACGCAGGAAAGTGTTAAAACCTCCTGGCAATTGGTACAACACGTAAGTCGGTGCGCCAAGACGACCCAGTTCCATCCAGACGGCGGCAACGGTGACGAAACCCGCTTCCAGACCACCGTGTTCTTCCGGGATCAGCAGGCTATCAATCCCCATATCCGCCAGTGCTTTTACAAAACGTTCTGGATAGACGCTGTCGCGATCGCACTCGGCAAAATAAGCTTCCCAGTTCTCACTGGCCATCAGTTCACGAATACCGGCGACAAACAGTTCCTGTTCGTCATTTAAGTTGAAATCCATCTTTCAGCCTCTTGATCAATTGGGTTAATGAGAATTACTTGTCTTTCCAGTGCACTTTGGCGTCTTTAATAAAGGACAGCGTTACCATGATGTTGACGAAGAACAGCGGACATCCCCCGGCAATGATGGCAGTTTGAATCGGCTTCAATCCTCCCAGTGCCAGCAGAACAATACCGATGATGCCCACCAGGACGGACCACCCGATACGGACCAGCAGCGGTGGTTCTTCACCGTCGCGAACTTCGCGACAGGTCGACATCGCCAGGGTATAGGAACAGGCGTTAATCAGAGTGACAGTGGCAATGAAGCAGAGGATAAAGAATCCCCACATCGTGGCGGTGCTAAATGGTAAGGCGGCCCAGGTTTCGATAATGGCGCGCGCCACACCGTGTTGTTCAATCAACTGCGGGATATTGAGGATGTTTTTATCCATCAGCAGCAGCGTGTTACTGCCAAGGACAGTCCACAGGATCCAGGTCGAAGCGGTCAGGCCGAGCACCATCCCGAAGCACAGTTCACGTACGGTACGACCACGAGAAATACGTGCAAGGAAGATACTCATCTGGATGGCGTAAATGACCCACCATGCCCAGTAGAAGACGGTCCAGCCCTGCGGGAAGCCGCCTTTGCCGATAGCATCGGTATAGAACAACATGCGCGGCAAATACATCAGCAGCATCCCGACGGAGTCGGTGAAGTAGTTCATGATGAAGCTGGCACCGCTGACGATAAACACCCAACCGAGCATCAGGAAACTCAGGTAGCTACGCACATCACTGGCGATCTTGACCCCTTTTTGCAGGCCACAGGCTACGCAAATAGCGTTCAGGATGATCCAGCAGGTAATGATGATGGCATCTAATTGCAGCGTATGCGGAATGCCGAACAGGTACTGCATACACTCGGTTACCAGCGGTGTCGCCAGACCGAGACTGGTACCCATCGCAAAGATCAGCGCCACCAGATAGAAGTTATCGACGATCGTTCCGAACAAGCCCTTTGCATGCTTTTCGCCAACCAGCGGCACCAGTGTAGAGCTGGGGCGGATGACGTCCATTTTGCGCACAAAGAAGAAGTAGGCGAAGGCAACGGAGAGGAAGCTATAGGTTGCCCATGGCAGCGGCCCCCAGTGGAACAGGCTGTATGCCAGGCCTATCTCTTTCGCACCTGTAGAGTTCGGGGCGAGAGCAAAGGGGGGCGTAGAGATATAGTAGTAGATCTCTATCGAGCCCCAGAACAGTACGGCAGCGGATGTACAGGAGGCGAACATCATAAAAATCCAGCTGGCGGTGCTAAATTCTGGTTTTTCGTCGCCTAATTTCTTTTTGGCGTACGGACCAAAAACCAGCCAGAACCAGCCGAAGAGCATGATGACCATATACCATTCAAATGCCCAACCCCAGACATTGGTGACATAACTAAATACCGCATTAATAACCACATTAGCGGCATCAAGATCTCTTACTGTTAGCCAGCAAAGTATCCCGACAATTATTAATGGCGGAAAGAAAACCTTAGGTTCAATTCCCGACTTTCTCTTTTCATTTTTCATAATTGAATTCCAGTGTGAAAACGAAATTTATTTAGCGTTCCCGTTTGTAATCTTTTGTTTATTTATTATTAATGATTTGTTGATAACTATTTAACCTCTGGGGCGCCTCAGTGAGTAACTCATAATGGGTATTCGTAACGGGTGGTTCTGTGATGTGCATCACGATTTTTTATGCTGGCAATTTTGGCTTAAATATCAATATTAATACTTAATATTCAATTACTTGTGATTGGTTTTTTAACTTTTTTAAGTGTTTATCTTTCAATATTGTTGAACCAGCAAACAATATTGAAAATTTTCCTGTTTGACACGTTTCTTTCAATATTGGTGAGATGCATAACACTATTGAAAGTTATGAATATCAATGTGTGACATTTTCAATATTGGTGATTAATGTTTTATTTCCGAATTAAAGAGCGTGATATTTGTATTTAACACCGCCGATATAAATAACGTTTCCTTCATGATTTCTGGAGATGCAATGAAGATAATTACTTGCTACAAATGCGTACCTGATGAACAGGATATTGCAATTAATAATGCTGACGGTTCACTGGATTTCAGCAAAGCGGATGGCAAAATCAGCCAATATGATCTGAATGCAATCGAAGCTGCGTGTCAGTTAAAACAGCAGCAAGGAGAAGCACAGGTTGTCGCCATGAGCGTGGGTGGGAAAGCACTGACCAACGCCAAAGGGCGTAAAGATGTGCTCTCCCGTGGCCCTGATGAGCTGATTGTCGTGATTGACGATCAGTTTGAACAGGCGCTGCCACAACATACCGCGAGCGCACTGGCCGCTGCCGCACAAAAATCAGGCTTTGATCTGATTATCTGTGGTGATGGTTCTTCCGATTTGTACGCACAGCAGGTTGGTCTGCTGGTGGGCGAAGCACTGAATATCCCGGCGATTAACGGTGTAAGCAAGATCCTGTCCCTAACGGATAACACCCTTACAGTAGAACGCGAACTGGAAGATGAAATTGAGACCCTGAGCATACCGCTGCCGGCGGTGATTGCGGTCTCAACTGACATCAACACGCCACAAATCCCTTCGATGAAAGCCATTCTCGGTGCAGCGAAAAAGCCGGTTCAGGTCTGGTCGCCAGCGGACATTGGATTTACTGGCGCACAGGCGTATTCCGTACAACAGGTTGCCGCACCGAAACAACGCGAGCGTCAACGCGTTGTGATTGAAGGTGACGGTGAAGAACAGATTGCCGCGTTTGTCGAGAATCTTCGCAAAATCATTTAATTATCAGGGGATGTTATGAACAAGTTTTCCAGTGTCTGGGTATTCAGCGATACCCCTTCTCGTCTGCCGGAACTGATGAGTGGTGCGCAGGCTTTAGGTGAAAAAGTTAACACATTCGTACTGAATGACGCTGATAGCGCGATGGCATTCCAATTGGGTGCGGATCATGCCTGGTTGCTTAGCGGTAAACCAGAAGATCGCATGGTGGAGGATTATGCCGGGGTAATGGCTGAGACGATTCGTCAGCACAGCGAAGGGGGTGCGGTACTGCTGCCGAATACGCGTCGCGGCAAGTTGTTAGCGGCAAAACTGGGTTTTCGTTTGTCAGCGGCAGTTTCCAATGATGCCAGTGCAGTGACATTGCAGGACGGGAAAGCAGCGGTCAAACATATGGTCTACGGTGGCCTGGCAATGGGAGCGGAAACCATCGCGTCACCGTTTGCCGTACTGACGCTTAGTAGCGGGACATTTGACGCCCAACAGCCAGATACCTCCCGTAACGGCGAGATGCACACCGTGCAATGGCAGGCTCCGGCCATTGCCGTGACCCGTACGGCAACTCAGGCGCGTCAGAGCAACAGTGTCGATCTTGACAAGGCTCGTCTGGTGGTCAGCGTGGGACGTGGTATCGGCAGCAAAGAAAATATCTCTCTGGCTGAAGCGCTGTGTCAGACGATTGGCGCTGAGCTGGCCTGTTCCCGCCCGGTAGCGGAGAACGAGAAGTGGATGGAACACGAGCGTTACGTTGGTATTTCTAACCTGATGTTGAAACCTGAACTGTATCTGGCCGTGGGGATCTCCGGGCAGATCCAACATATGGTTGGCGCCAACGGCGCGCAGACGATCTTCGCTATCAACAAAGACAAAAATGCACCGATCTTCCAGTACGCGGATTTCGGCATCGTTGGTGATGCACTGAAGATCCTGCCTGCGCTGACGGCCGCCTTAGCGCGCTAAACCATATCGGGCAGGGTACGAGAGTACCCTGCTGCAGAGAGGAGTTTGTTATGTCCGAAGATATCTTTGATGCCATCATCGTGGGTGCAGGCCTGGCCGGTTCGGTTGCGGCGCTAGTGCTCTCCCGCGAAGGCGCACAAGTGTTGGTTATCGAGCGCGGAAATTCTGCTGGCGCGAAGAATGTCACCGGCGGGCGCATGTATGCGCATAGTCTGGAGCGCATTATCCCAGGCTTTGCCGAACAAGCCCCGATTGAACGTGTGATTACCCACGAAAAACTCGCCTTTATGACCGACAAAGGGGCGATGACTATCGACTATTGCAACGGTGAGGATGCTGCATCGTCGCAGGTTTCTTACTCCGTATTACGCAGTAAGTTTGACGCCTGGCTGATGGAGCAGGCCGAAGAAGCCGGCGCTCAGCTCATTACCGGTATTCGTGTGGATAACGTCGTGCAGCGCGATGGCAAAGTCGTGGGCGTGGAAGCCGATGGCGATATTCTGGAAGCGAAAGTGGTGATCCTTGCCGATGGGGTGAATTCTCTGTTGGCAGAAAAGTTGGGAATGGCAAAGCGCGTTCAGGCTGCGCATGTCGCCGTTGGTGTGAAAGAGCTGATCGAACTGCCAAAATCAGTAATTGAAGATCGTTTCCAGCTACAGGGGAACGAAGGCGCCGCCTGTCTGTTTGCCGGGTCGCCAACCGATGGCCTGATGGGAGGCGGCTTCCTGTATACAAATGAAACAACGCTCTCTCTGGGTCTGGTCTGTGGTCTTCATCATCTGAAAGACGCGAAAAAATCGGTCCCGCAAATGCTGGAAGATTTCAAACAGCATCCGGCTGTAGCGCCGCTGATTGCCGGTGGCAAGCTGGTGGAATACGCCGCGCACGTCGTACCTGAAGCCGGAATGAATATGCAGCCTGAGCTGGTAGGCGATGGCGTTCTGATTGCCGGTGATGCTGCCGGGATGTGTATGAATCTCGGCTTCACCATCCGCGGTATGGATTTAGCGATATCGGCAGGTGAGGCCGCGGCGAAGACAGTGCTTTCTGCCATGACGCGTGACGACTTTAGCAAACAGTCGCTCGGTGAATACCATCAGCACCTGGATGATGGCCCGATGCGCGACATGCGCATGTATCAAAAGCTGCCTGCATTTCTTGATAATCCACGCATGTTTACCGCCTATCCCGAAATGGCGGTCAGTATTGCCCGCGATCTATTCACCGTGGATGGTTCCGCTCCGGTGCCCATGCGTAAAAAAATCCTGCGCCATGCGAAGAAAGTGGGTTTCATCAACCTGATGAAAGATGGCCTGAAAGGAGTGACCGTATTATGACATCTCCCGTCAATGTGGACGTCAAACTGGGCGTCAATAAATTCAATGTGGATGAAGAGAGCCCACATATCATTCTGAAAACGCAGCCGGATAAACAGGTACTGGAGGTGCTGATTAAGGCCTGTCCGGCGGGGCTGTATAAAAAGCAGGATGATGGCAGCGTGCGTTTTGATTATGCCGGGTGCCTTGAGTGCGGGACGTGCCGAATTCTCGGACTTGATACGGCGCTGGAGAAATGGGAATACCCGCGCGGGACGTTTGGCGTGGAGTTCCGCTACGGCTAATAAGTACGAGGTTGTGCCCCGTAGGCCGGATAAGATGCGGTAGCATCGCCATCCGGCAATCATGTGGCGCCAATGCCGGATGGTGGCGTAAACGCTTTATCCGGCCTACAGATGACGCTTTGCCCGTGTTGAAACAGGAAGTCGCTATGCAGCAGCCCAGGAACTTTGATGACATCAAATTTACCTCTATTCACCGCCGGATAATGCTGTGGGGCAGCGGTGGACCATTCCTGGATGGATATGTGCTGGTGATGATTGGTGTTGCGCTGGAGCAGCTCACGCCAGCGTTAAAACTGGATGCCGAGTGGATTGGCCTGCTGGGTGCCGGAACGTTGGCCGGGCTATTTGTCGGTACGTCGCTGTTTGGTTACATTTCCGATAAGGTCGGGCGGCGCAAAATGTTCATCATCGATATTATCGCCATTGGCGTGATATCGGCGGCGACGATGTTTGTGACCTCGCCCGTTGAGTTGTTAGTGATGCGTGTATTAATTGGGGTGGTTATTGGCGCCGATTACCCGATTGCGACCTCGATGATCACCGAGTTTTCCAATACCCGTCAACGCGCGTTCTCCATCGGTTTTATTGCCGCGATGTGGTATGTCGGTGCCACCTGCGCCGATCTGGTCGGCTACTGGCTGTATGATGTTGAGGGCGGATGGCGCTGGATGCTCGGCAGCGCCGTGATCCCCTGCATTTTGATCCTGATAGGCCGTTTTGATCTTCCTGAATCGCCGCGCTGGCTATTGCGAAAAGGCCGGGTGAAAGAGTGTGAAGCGATGATGATCAAACTGTTCGGTGAACCGGTGGTGTTCGATGAAGAAGCGCCACAGGAAACCCGTTTTCTTCAGCTGTTTAATCGTCGTCACTTTCCATTTGTTTTGTTTGTCGCGGCTATCTGGACCTGCCAGGTGATCCCGATGTTTGCTATTTACACTTTTGGTCCGCAGATTGTTGGCTTGCTGGGCCTTGGTGTTGGAAAAAGCGCCGCGTTGGGGAATGTGGTGATCAGCCTGTGTTTCATGCTGGGCTGTATTCCACCGATGTTCTGGCTCAATAGCGCAGGTCGTCGGCCGTTGTTGATTGGCAGCTTTATCATGATGACGCTGGCGTTGGCCGCTCTGGGGTTGATCCCGGATATGGGGGCCTGGCTGGTGGTGCTGGCTTTCGCTGTGTATGCGTTTTTCTCTGGGGGGCCAGGGAATCTGCAATGGTTGTATCCTAATGAACTGTTCCCTACCGATATTCGTGCGTCTGCCGTTGGTGTGATCATGTCATTGAGCCGCATCGGAACCATTGTTTCAACATGGGCACTGCCGATCTTCATCACGAAATATGGGATCAACTCCGTGATGTTAATGGGGGCAGGGATTTCGTTGATTGGCCTGCTGGTTTCTATTGCCTTCGCGCCAGAAACGCGAGGATTGACGCTGACGCAAACCAGTCAAATGACGATTCGTAGAAAACCGATGTCCAGAGCGAGCGGTTAAGAGTGTTCTGTATTTTCCCTGTGACTCAGTTAGTTAGCCTACAGTTAACGGGTATATCACTGAAAATGACTGAAAAGCAGGGAGAACACCATGCAAAAACATATTCTGATCACCTCCATTTTTACCGCCGCAGCACTGTTTACCGTTGCCGGTTGTTCCTCTAATCAGGCGGTCAAAACGACCGACGGTAAAACGATCGTCACCGATGGCAAACCGCAAGTGGATGAAGATACGGGCCTGGTCTCGTATAAAAATGCGGAAACGGGTAAGACGGAACAAATTAACCGCGATCAGGTTAAAGATATGAGTGAGTTAGATAACTAATATACACTTCATCCTTCAAGTTGCCTCAGTGTTGGCTGCGCATTACTCGGCCCAGTCACTTACTTTAGTAAGCTCCTGGGGATGAATGAGGGACATCCATGTCCCTCACCGAAGGCAGCCTTCGGCTGTTCAAATTCGTTCCAGACGAATTTGTCATTCCCTTGCCGCCTTGATGCAACATGAATGATTTTGTGTATAGGCCTCAATAATATTGGCTTTTAGCCTGCGGATTAACTGACTAAACTCACTGTTATTACAATAATGCAGTGAAGCAGGCTAATCATGATTCTCATCATTTATGCACATCCTTATCCGCAGCATTCGCATGCGAATAAGCGGATGCTTGAGCAGGTAAGGACACTGGAGGGAGTGGAGGTTCGTTCGCTCTACGAACTCTATCCCGATTTCAATATCGATATCGCCGCAGAACAGGACGCGCTGTCACGTGCGAGCCTGATTATCTGGCAACATCCCATGCAATGGTACAGCACACCTCCGTTACTCAAACTGTGGATGGATAAGGTCCTCTCCCACGGCTGGGCGTATGGTCACGGCGGCACCGCGCTGCATGGCAAACACCTGATGTGGGCAGTAACCACTGGCGGCGGTGAAAACCACTTTGATATCGGTTCCCACCCCGGGTTTGACGTGCTTTCCCAGCCTTTACAGGCCACGGCATTATATTGCGGACTCAAATGGCTGCCACCGTTTGCCATGCACTGTACGTTCATCTGTGATGATGAAACGCTACAGGCGCAGGCGCGCCACTATAAACAACGTCTGATGGAATGGCAGGAGGAACACCATGGATAGTCATACGCTGATACAGGCGCTGATTTATCTCGGTTCGGCAGCGCTGATTGTACCCATCGCCGTGCGCCTGGGTTTAGGGTCGGTATTGGGCTATCTCATCGCCGGGTGCATTATCGGCCCGTGGGGCTTGAGGCTGGTGACGGACGCCGAATCTATCCTGCATTTTGCGGAAATCGGCGTAGTGCTGATGCTGTTTGTTATTGGTCTGGAGCTGGATCCACAGCGTCTGTGGAAGCTGCGGGCCTCGGTGTTTGGCGGCGGTGCATTGCAGATGGTGGTCTGTGGAGGGCTGATTGGCCTGTTCTGTATGTTCCTCGGACTGCGCTGGCAGGTGGCGGAGCTGATCGGTATGACGCTGGCGCTTTCATCCACCGCGATTGCGATGCAGGCAATGAATGAACGTAACCTGATGGTTTCGCAAATGGGGCGTAGCGCGTTTGCCGTGCTGTTGTTCCAGGATATCGCAGCCATTCCGCTGGTGGCGATGATCCCACTACTGGCGACGAGCGGTGCATCGACAACACTGGGGGCATTTGCGCTGTCGGCGCTTAAAGTGGCGGGGGCGCTGACGTTGGTGGTGCTGTTAGGGCGTTATGTCACGCGTCCGGCATTGCGTTTTGTCGCCCGCTCGGGCCTGCGAGAAGTGTTCAGTGCCGTCGCGCTGTTTCTTGTTTTCGGCTTTGGCTTGCTGCTGGAAGAAGTCGGGTTATCAATGGCGATGGGCGCGTTTCTGGCGGGCGTTCTGTTGGCGAGCTCTGAGTATCGTCATGCGTTGGAAAGCGACATTGAGCCGTTTAAAGGCCTGCTGTTGGGGCTGTTTTTCATCGGCGTGGGTATGTCTATCGATTTTGGTACGCTGATTGATAACCCATTGCGTATTATCGTTCTGTTGGTCGGTTTCCTGGTAATTAAAACCGTGATGCTGTGGCTTATTGCCCGGCCATTACAGGTGCCGGGTAAGCAGCGTCGCTGGTTTGCCGTATTATTAGGGCAGGGCAGTGAATTTGCTTTCGTGGTATTTGGCGCGGCGCAAATGGCAAATGTGCTCGATCCCGAATGGGCGAAAGCACTGACGCTGGCGGTGGCATTATCGATGGCGGCTACCCCGATTTTACTGGTTGTCCTGACGCGTCTGGAAAAATCGGCTACCGGTGAAGAACGTGAAGCAGATGAAATTGATGAAGAGCAACCGCGAGTCATCATCGCTGGGTTTGGACGCTTCGGCCAGATAACCGGTCGTCTGCTGCTGTCGAGTGGTGTCAAGATGGTGGTCCTTGATCACGATCCGGATCATGTTGAGACGTTGCGCAAATTTGGTATGAAGGTTTTCTATGGTGATGCGACGCGAATGGATCTGCTGGAGTCTGCGGGAGCAGCCAAAGCGGAAGTGATCATTAATGCCATCGACGATCCCCAAACCAGCCTGCAACTGACCGAGATGGTGAAAGATCACTTCCCGCATCTGCAAATTATTGCCCGAGCGCGCGATGTGGATCACTACATTCGCCTGCGCCAGGCCGGGGTGGAAATGCCGGAACGTGAAACCTTCGAAGGCGCATTAAAAACCGGACGACTGGCGTTGGAAAGTCTCGGGCTTGGGCGCTATGAAGCACGTGAGCGCGCTGACGTCTTCCGGCGCTTCAATATATTGATGGTTGAGGAGATGGTGAAAGGCGAAGATGACGCGATTTCCCGTGCGGCTGTATATAAGCGTACCAGTGCAATGCTGAGTGAAATTATTGCCGAAGATCGTCAACATTTATCGTTAATTCAACGCCATGGCTGGCAAGGCACGGATGAAGGTAAACATACGGGCGACACCGCCGATGAGCCGGAAGTGAAACCGTCAGCGTAGGGGAAAAATGTGATGTTCTGCAAACTTTACTGCTAGTTGACTGTTTTTGAACGACTGTAATGCTGGGAGTCCACTCAGAATTCACGGACTCGCCAGCAGAACAGAAAATTTTCATGCACATCTTCCTTTGGCTAGTCGACGAAAGATTGCGCTTTCCGTATAGTGGCGACAATTTTTTTGTATCCGGGAAATAATCAATGATCAGTCTGATTGCGGCGTTAGCGGTAGATCGCGTCATCGGTATGGAGAACGCCATGCCGTGGAACCTACCTGCCGATCTCGCCTGGTTTAAACGTAATACCTTAAACAAACCGGTTGTCATGGGACGCCATACCTGGGAATCCATCGGGCGACCGCTGCCTGGGCGTAAAAATATCGTCATCAGCAGCAAACCCGGCACCGACGATCGCGTGCAGTGGGTGAAGTCTGTCGATGAGGCGATTGCAGCCTGTGGCGATGAACCTGAAATTATGGTGATTGGTGGTGGGCGCGTGTATGAGCAGTTCCTGCCGAAAGCGCAGAAACTGTATCTGACACATATTGATGCGGAAGTGGAAGGGGATACGCATTTCCCGGACTACGAACCGGATGACTGGGAATCGGTGTTCAGCGAATTCCACGATGCCGACGCGCAAAACTCCCACAGCTACTGCTTCGAGATTCTGGAGCGTCGTTAATCATGTCACTGCCGGATGGCGCTGCGCTTATCCGGCCTACAGGGTGACATATGCGTAGGCCGGATAAGGTGCGAGCACCGCATCCGGCAACGACTATCAGGCGTTGACTGCCTCGCCCGGGTCCAGATTCAGATGGCGGTTTGACGGCTGTACAAAGTACTGCTTGTCTTCCCAGCGCAGACAGGTGAGATCTCCTCCCCAACAGCAGCCCGTATCCAGCGCGTAAATACCTTCCGGTGTGCCTTTTCCCTCCAGCGATGCCCAGTGTCCAAATGCAATGCTATAGGCTTCACTGACGGGGCCGGGGATAGCAAACCACGGCTTTAGCGGGGCAGGTGCATCTTCTGGCGACTCTTTACTGTACATATCTAACTGGCCATTGGGGAAGCAGTAACGCATGCGGGTAAACGCGTTGGTAATAAAGCGCAAACGGGCCAGTCCCGTCAGCTCCGGTGTCCAGTTGTTCGGCATGTCGCCGTACATAGCATCAAGGAAAAACGGATAAGAGTCACTCGACAGCACGGCTTCCACGTCCCGTGCACAGTCTTTCGCGGTCTGCAAATCCCATTGAGGGGTAATGCCAGCATGCGCCATGACCAGTTTTTTCTCTTCGTCTACCTGCAGCAACGGCTGACGGCGAAGCCAGTTAATTAATTCGTCAGCATCCGGTGCTTCGAGCAGCGATGTGACTCTGTCTTTTGGTTTATTACGACTGATTCCGGCAAACACGGCCAGCAGGTGTAAATCGTGATTACCCAATACCAGACGCACGCTGTCACCCAGCGATTTCACATAGCGCAGGACGTCCAGCGATCCTGGCCCACGTGCGACCAAATCGCCGGTGAGCCATAAGGTGTCTTTTCCAGGGGTAAAGTCTACTTGATGCAGCAATGCTGTCAGTTCATCGTAGCAACCATGAACGTCGCCAATCAGGTATGTTGCCATAGATATTGTTTTAATGAATGAGTGTTGGAACGGCAAGTCGGAATACGGGAATATCGATAGTAAAGGCGATGCCCTGCTCATCGATCATTTCGTAATGACCCTGCATGGTGCCCAGCGGTGTTTCAATAACGGCACCGCTGGTGTACTGGTACTCTTCGCCAGGTTCGATGTGAGGCTGAGCGCCAACTACACCTTCACCCTGAACTTCGGTTTCGCGCCCATGACCATTGGTTATCAACCAATAACGCCCCAACAGCTGCACTGGCGCTCGCCCCAAATTGCGGATAGTCACGGTATAAGCAAAAACGTAACGTTCATCATCAGGTGAGGATTGCGCCTCAATGTAGACGCTTTGTACCTGAATACACACTCGGGGCGAATTGATCATGCTTAACTCTCCTTCGAAGGCGCGTTTTCTGACAGATAGTTAGCCATCCGGCAGTATTGCGCGACAGAGATATTTTCCGCTCGCATTGCCGGGTCGATGCCCAACTCTGTCAGTACTTCAACGCTGAACAGATTACCGAGGCTATTACGTACCGTTTTACGGCGCTGATTAAACGCTTCGGTGGTAATTCGGCTCAGGACGCGAACATCTTTAACCGGGTACGGCATCGTCGCGTGAGGGACCAGGCGTACAACGGCGGAATCTACTTTCGGTGCTGGTGTGAAAGCCGACGGTGGAACCTCGAGCACCGGGATCACATTGCAGTAATATTGCGCCATGACGCTTAATCGACCATACGCTTTACTGTTTGGCCCTGCAACCAGACGATTGACCACCTCTTTTTGCAACATGAAATGCATGTCGGCAATGGCATCAGTATAGGTAAAAAGATGGAACATCAGCGGTGTGGAGATGTTGTACGGCAGGTTGCCAAATACGCGCAGCGGCTGACCCATCGTTTGTGATAGCTCACCGAAGTTCATGGTCATGGCATCTTGCTGATAAATAGTCAGCTTTGGCCCTAAAAACGGGTGTGTTTGCAGACGTGCAGCCAGATCGCGGTCCAGTTCGATGACCGTGAGCTTGTCCAGACGTTCGCCAACTGGCTCGGTCAATGCAGCAAGGCCCGGGCCGATTTCGACCATTGCCTGACCCTTTTGCGGGTTGATAGCAGAGACAATACTTTCGATCACAAACTGATCGTTGAGGAAGTTTTGCCCGAAACGTTTACGGGCTAAATGGCCCTGATGGACTCGATTATTCATTGGTATTAACAATCATTTTGATGGCGAGATTAAGCGCCGTAATAAAACTGCCGACATCTGCTTGCCCACGACCCGCCAGTTCGAGTGCGGTGCCGTGATCAACGGATGTGCGAATAAAGGGCAGGCCCAGCGTGATATTCACTCCGCGACCAAATCCCTGGTATTTTAGCACGGGGAGGCCCTGATCGTGGTACATTGCCAGCACGGCATCCGCGCTGTTGAGATATTTGGGCTGAAACAGGGTATCTGCAGGCAGTGGACCGTTTAATTTCATCCCCTGCGCACGCAGTTCATCCAGTACCGGGATGATGGTGTCTATTTCTTCCGTCCCCATATGACCGCCTTCTCCCGCATGCGGATTCAAGCCGCAAACCAGAATATGCGGATCGTTCAGGCCAAATTTGGTACGTAAATCATGATGCAGAATGCCGATCACTTCCCGCAATAATGCCGGGGTAATGGCGTCAGCAACGGCTTTAAGCGGCAGATGTGTGGTCGCCAGAGCAACACGCAGCTCTTCCGTTGCCAGCATCATCACGACTTTCTTCGCCTGTGAGCGGTCTTCAAAAAACTCAGTATGCCCGGTAAACGGCACGCCAGCGTCATTGATCACGCCTTTGTGGACGGGGCCGGTTATCAGCGCTGCAAATTCGCCCTGTAGACAACCATCGCAGGCACGAGCCAGCGTGTCGACGACGTATTGCCCATTCTCTACCATCAGTTGACCCGCGACGACAGGCGTGCGGCGCAGCGCAACCGGCAATAGCGTCAGCGTACCGGCTGATTGTGGTTTGGCTGGGGTATCTGGAGAGTAGGGTAGGAGCGAGAGCGGTAAACCGAGCATGGCTGCCCGGTCACGGAGTAGCGTGGCATCAGCACAAACAACGAGTTCTACCGGCCACTCGCGCTGTGCAAGCTGGACCACAAGGTCCGGACCAATCCCGGCAGGTTCGCCGGGAGTGATCACAACACGTTGAGTTCGAGTCATTAGTTGCTCAGAATTTTAACGTACGCACTGGCGCGTTGTTCCTGCATCCAGGTCGCTGCTTCTTCCGAGAATTTACGGTTCATCAGCATGCGATAAGCCCTGTCTTTCTGTGCCGCGTCAGTTTTATCAACATTACGCGTATCCAGCAGCTCGATCAGATGCCAGCCGAAGGAAGAGTGCACCGGCGCGCTCATCTGGCCTTTGTTCAGGCGGGTCAGTGCATCGCGGAAAGCAGGATCGAAAATATCGGCTGCAGCCCAACCCAGGTCACCGCCCTGGTTTGCTGAGCCCGGATCCTGAGAGAACTCTTTTGCTGCTGCTGCAAAGGTCGTTTTACCGCTCTTAATATCAGCCGCGATTTGTTCCAGTTTCAGGCGAGCCTGTTGATCGGTCATGATCGGCGACGGTTTCAGCAGAATATGGCGGGCATGAACTTCAGTCACGGAGACGCTCTGGCTCTGACCACGCATATCGTTGACTTTCAGAATATGGAAGCCGACACCTGAACGAATCGGGCCAATAATATCGCCTTTTTTCGCGGTGCTTAATGCCTGAGCAAAGATACCGGGCAGTTCCTGAATTCGTCCCCAGCCCATCTGGCCGCCTTTCAGCGCCTGCTGGTCAGCAGAATAGGTGATGGCCAGCTTGCCAAAATCGCTACCGCTACGCGCTTCGTCAACCACAGAACGCGCCTGGCTTTCCGCCTGGTTAACCTGGTCTGACGTTGGGTTTTCCGGTAATGGAATCAAAATGTGGCTCAGGTTCAGCTCAGTGCTGGCATCATTTTGGTTGCCAACTTGCTGCGCCAGGGCATCAACTTCCTGTGGCAGGATCGTGACGCGACGGCGAACTTCATTATTACGCACTTCAGAGATGGTCATCTCTTTACGGATCTGGTTGCGATAGGTCGAATAACTCAGACCATCCTGAGCCAGACGGCTGCGCATTTGATCCAGCGTCATATTGTTCTGCTTGGCAATGTTGGCAATAGCCTGATCTAACTGCTCATCAGAGATTTTTACACCCATCTTCTGACCCATCTGTAGAACGATTTGATCCATGATCAAACGTTCCAGGATCTGATGACGCAGCGTGGCATCGTCCGGTAATTGCTGACCTGCCTGACCCGCATTAAGTTTTACTGACTGCATTAAGCCATCGACGTCGCTTTCCAGAACGACGCCGTTATTGACGACGGCTGCGACTTTATCGACCACCTGTGGGGCAGCGAAACTGGTATTCGCGACCATGGCGATACCGAGAAGCAGCGTTTTCCAGTTCTTCATACTTTTTCCATTTCAATTAACCGCAATGCGGATTACGTTGTAAATCAATCAGATCATAAAGAGCTTTGATACGGCAAAATGTTCGAACGCAGCATCTGGTTGGTGCCAAGGCCATAGTTAGAGCTCAGGCCGCGCAGTTCGATATTAAAGCCGATCGAGTTGTCATATACCGCGTGTTTCTGGGTGTCATCCCAACCATTCAGCTTACGTTCGTAGCCGACGCGAATGGCATAACAGCAGGAGTTGTACTGCAAGCCCAGCATGGAATCCGCCACTTTGTTCACATTGGTATCGAAGTAGTAAGCCCCGACGATTGACCAACGCTCAGCGATCGGCACGCTCGCCACTGCACCCACCTGAGAAATCCCGTTTTTATACTGATCTGCCGTAGAGTAATACGAGGGCAGGGTCGCCTGGATATATTCCGGGCTGGCATAGCGGTAGTTCAACTGCAGCATACGGTTTTCGTCGCGACGGTACTCGATGCTGCTGCTGCTGGTGGCGATACTGTCCAGACGTGTGTCGTATTGTATCCCACTGCGTAAACCCCAACGATCGGAGATGCGCCAGTAGGTATCGCCAGCCCATACCAGTGAACCGGTTTTGTCGTCATTCTCCCATTTAATGTTGTCATCGCCAGTGCGAGACTCGGTGAAATAGTAGATTTGACCCACAGAAATATTAAAACGTTCAATGGCCGCGTCATCATAAACGCGAGATGTGACACCTGTCGTTACCTGGTTTGCGGAGGCAATACGGTCCAGGCCGCCATAGGTGCGGTCACGGAACAGGCCGCTGTAGTCAGATTGCAGCAGGGAAGAGTCATAGTTATAGATATGACTTTGGTTGCGATACGGCACATATAAATACTGCGCACGCGGCTCCAGTGTCTGGGTATAGCCTGGCGCCAGCATTTCCATATCACGTTCGAAGACCAGCTTACCGTCAACTTTGAACTGCGGCATGACGCGGTTAGCGGAATCGTCGAGTTTATTTACGTTACTCGGATTGTTGTTATACCAGTCCAGATTGGTCTGCTGGTAGTGCGTCGCCATCAGTTTCGCTTCAGTGTTGATACTCCCCCACTGATTGGATAGCGGCAGGTTGATGGTCGGCTCAAGGTGAACACGCGTCGCTTCTGGCATGTCGTCATTGGTATTGACGAAATGCACCGCCTGTCCATAAATACGGGTATCAAATGGACCGACGTCATTCTGATAGAAGTTGACGTCTAACTGCGGTTCTGCGGAATAACTGCTGTTGTTCTGATCGTCAAAAACTTGGAACTGTTTGGTGGAGACTGTCGCATCAAAGTTTTGCACTGCATAGCCAACACTGAATTTCTGTGTCGCATAACCGTCGGTACTGGAACCGTACTTATTGTCAAAATCATTAAAGTAGCTGGAGTCGCTGACTTTGGTGTAGTCGATGTTGAAACGCCACACCTGGTCCATCACACCGGCGTGTTGCCAGTAAAACAGCCAGCGGCGTGAATTATCATCATTCGGATGTTCGTCGTCGTAGACCCGGTCGGAATTCAGATAATCGAACTCCATCAGCCCCATACCTGCCTGGGTCAGGTAACGGAATTCGTTCTCCCACATCACGCCGCCACGGCGATGCATATAATGCGGCGTAATGGTGGCGTCCATGTTGGGCGCGATATTCCAGTAATACGGCAGGTAGAACTCAAAATAGTTCTTGGTGGAGTATTTTGCGTTCGGGATCAAGAAACCGGAACGGCGCTTATCGCCGACAGGGAGTTGTAAATAGGGGCTGTAAAACACCGGAACCGGGCCCAGTTTAAAACGGGCGTTCCAGATTTCAGCGACCTGTTCTTCACGGTCATGGATCACTTCACTACCGACAACGCTCCAGGTATTGGAACCCGGAAGACAGGAGGTAAAACTGCCGTTTTCCAGAATAGTGTAGCGATTTTCACCACGCTGTTTCATCAGGTCCGCTTTCCCGCGCCCCTGGCGTCCCACCATCTGGTAGTCACCTTCCCAGACGTTGGTGTCTTTCGTATTCAGGTTTGCCCATCCCTTTGGTCCCTTCAGAATGACCTGGTTGTCATCATAATGGACGTTGCCCAGCGCATCGACGGTACGAACGGGAGCGGGTTGACCTTCGGCCTGCTTTTGATGAAGCTGCACTTCATCGGCTTGTAGGCGGCTGTTACCCTGCGCAATATCCACGTTGCCGGTAAACACGGCGTCATCAGGGTAGTTCCCTTTCGCGTGATCGGCATTGATGGTGACAGGTAACTCATTGGTGTCGCCCTGCACCAGAGGACGGTTGTAGCTTGGCACGCCCAACATGCACTGTGAGGCGAGATCGGCTGCCAGGCCCTGTTGACTATAGAGGGCGCTGGCAATCATGGTGGCCAGAAGAGTGGGAATACGTTTTTTCATACGTTGTATTTATTGTTCCATCATCAGTAGCGTCGCGCGTGACAAACGGTCACAGCCTAACTTATCTCATCTTCACTTCGCTAGTATTAATCCTGCCCATTTTATGCCCGTCACCTTTCAAGCTGCATATTCGTTGTCTTCTTCGTTTTCCCCAGTTACCTGCACTGTAAAGCGTCAGGGGATGCGATGAGGGATTTCTTTATCCCTCTTCGGCGGCAGTCTGCGGTTGTTCAAATTCGTTCCAGACGAATTTGTCACTGCGTTGCTGCCTTGTCGTAACTCGAAATCCAACGGGTATAGCGTTTGTGGTGTTAGGCACGGCATTGAATGACAGGTATGATAATGCAAATTATAGGCTATGTCCCACAATTGACCGCAGCCGTAAAACGGTAAAAGCACCTTATATTGTGGGACATAGCCTGGCCAAGAGCATAAAGATTTGGGGAATGTATGCAGTATTGGGGAAAGATTATTGGTGTGGCCGTGGCCTTAATGATGGGCGGCGGCTTCTGGGGTGTGGTGTTAGGCCTGTTAGTTGGCCATATGTTCGACAAAGCCCGCATGCGCAAAATGGCATGGTTCGCCAACCAACGAGAGCGTCAGGCGCTGTTTTTTGCCACCACTTTTGAGGTGATGGGGCATCTGACTAAATCCAAGGGACGTGTTACTGAGGCGGATATTCATATCGCCAGCCAGTTGATGGATCGCATGAATTTGCACGGTGATTCGCGTACTGCGGCACAGCATGCTTTCCGCGTGGGAAAATCAGACAATTACCCATTACGTGAAAAGATGCGTCAGTTTCGTAGTGTCTGCTTTGGTCGATTCGATCTGATCCGCATGTTTCTGGAAATTCAAATTCAGGCCGCGTTTGCCGATGGTTCTCTTCATCCTAACGAGCGTGAAGTGCTGTACGTCATCGCTGAAGAACTGGGCATTTCGCGTACCCAGTTTGATCAGTTCCTGCGCATGATGCAGGGTGGGGCGCAGTTTGGCGGCGGATATCAACAGCAATCTGCGGGCGGCGGCTGGCAGCAGGCGCAACGCGGACCCACGCTGGAAGATGCCTGTAACGTGTTGGGGGTAAAAGCAACAGATGATGCAACCACCATTAAGCGCGCCTATCGTAAGCTGATGAGCGAGCACCATCCGGACAAACTGGTTGCGAAAGGCCTGCCACCAGAAATGATGGAAATGGCGAAGCAAAAAGCACAAGAAATTCAAAAAGCGTATGAGCTAATTAAAGAACAGAAAGGCTTTAAATAATAATTATGCCGGATGACGGCTAGCGCCTTATCCGGCCTACGTTGATAACTGTAGGCTGGGCAAGCGAAGCGCCCCCGGCATAAATGGGAACTGAATTTAAAAATCCGCCGGGACTTTAAACGTCATACTGTTGCCGTATTCGGGATGAGTGATGGTTAACATCTCTGCATGCAGCAGCAGTCTCGGTGCCATTGCCAGCGCCTCCGGTGGCGCATAGAAGCGGTCACCCAGAATCGGATGTCCTAACGCCAGCATATGCACGCGTAACTGATGGGAACGTCCAGTAATGGGTTTGAGCACCACCCGGGCGGTATTATCCGCGGCAAACTCCACAACTTCGTATTCTGTTTGCGCGGATTTTCCGGTCTCATAACACACCTTTTGCTTTGGCCGGTTGGGCCAGTCACAAATCAGTGGTAAATCAACCAGGCCTTCGGCAGGTGCAGGATGTCCCCACACCCGCGCCACGTACTGTTTCTTCGGCTCACGCTCGCGAAACTGGCGTTTGAGTTCGCGCTCTGCTGCTTTGGTCAGCGCCACTACAATCACGCCGCTGGTGGCCATATCCAGACGATGTACGGATTCAGCCTGTGGATAGTCGCGCTGAATACGTGTCATCACGCTGTCTTTATGCTCATCCAGGCGACCCGATACGGACAACAAGCCGCTCGGCTTGTTGACCACCATAATGTGCTCATCCTGGTACAGGATAACCAACCAGGGTTCCTGCGGCGGATTGTAGTTTTCCATCCCCATTTTCAGCTCCGTTACTGATGCGTCACGACGATCAGGCGTAGCGCATCCAGTCGCCAGCCAGCCTGATCGAGGCTTTCCATCACCTGCTGACGGTTGCTTTCTATGGCTGCAAGCTCGTCATCACGGATGTTCGGGTTTACGGCTCGTAGCGCTTCGAGGCGCGACAGTTCCGCAGTCAGCTTCTCATCTGCTTCTTTGCGTGCTGCATCGATAAGCGCTCGGGCCGAATTCTCAACCTGCGCTTCGCCCAGTTGCAGAATGGCGTGAACATCCTGCTGCACGGCGTTGACCAGTTTGCTACCGGTGTGACGGTTAACCGCGCTGAGCTGGCGGTTGAAGGTTTCGAATTCAACCTGGGCGGCGAGGTTATTGCCGTTTTTATCCAGCAGCATGCGCACCGGCGTAGGGGGCAGAAAACGGTTCAACTGCAGTTGCTTCGGTGCCTGCGCTTCCACCACATAGACCAGCTCAACCAACAGAGTGCCGACCGGCAATGCTTTGTTTTTCAGCAGAGATATTGTGCTGCTACCCGTGTCACCAGAGAGGATTAAATCCAGACCGTTGCGGATCAGCGGGTGCTCCCAGGTAATAAACTGAGCATCTTCACGAGACAAGGCCACATCACGTTCAAACGTAATGGTACAGCCATCTTCCGGAAGTCCTGGGAAGTCCGGAACCAGCATATGATCGGACGGTGTCAGCACGATCAAATTGTCGCCACGGTCATCCTGATTAATACCAACGATATCAAACAGGTTCATGGCGAAGGCGATCAGACTGGTATCGTCGTCCTGTTCTTCAATACTTTCAGTAAGCCGCTGAGCTTTTTCACCGCCGTTCGAATGGATCTCCAGCAGGCGATCGCGCCCTTGCTCCAATTGAGCTTTCAGCGCGTCATGCTGTTCGCGGCAGGTTTTGATCAAATCGTCAAAGCCATCGGTGTTTTCTGGCTCAGCCAGGAAGCCGATCAGATTGTTATAAACCGTATCATAAATGGTGCGTCCGGTCGGACAGGTGTGTTCGAACGCATCCAGACCTTCGTGGTACCAGCGTACCAGCACGGACTGCGCGGTTTTTTCCAGGTACGGAACGTGGATCTGAATATCATGCGCCTGGCCAATACGGTCCAGACGACCAATACGCTGTTCCAGCAGGTCCGGGTTAAACGGTAGGTCAAACATCACCAGATTGCTGGCGAACTGGAAGTTACGCCCTTCGGAGCCGATTTCAGAACACAGCATTACCTGGGCGCCGCTATCTTCTTCGCTAAACCAGGCTGCGGCGCGGTCACGCTCAATGATCGACATCCCTTCATGGAACACGGCGGCGCGGATACCTTCGCGCTCGCGCAGCACTTGCTCAAGTTGCAATGCGGTGGTGGCTTTCGCGCAGATCACCAGCACTTTCTGTGAGCGGTGGCTGGTCAGGTAACCCATCAGCCATTCAACGCGCGGGTCAAAGTTCCACCAGGTACCGGTATCACCTTCAAATTCCTGATAAATCTGTTCCGGGTAGAGCATATCGCGTGCGCGATCTTCCGCACTCTTACGTGCGCCCATAATGCCCGAGACTTTGATGGCTGTCTGGTATTGGGTTGGCAGCGGCAGCTTGATGGTATGCAGTTCGCGTTTCGGGAAGCCTTTCACACCGTTACGGGTGTTACGGAAAAGCACGCGGCTGGTGCCGTGTCTGTCCATCAGCATCGAAACCAGCTCCTGACGCGCGCTCTGGGCGTCGTCACTGTCGCTGTTCGCTGCCTGTAATAGCGGCTCAATATCCTGTTCGCCAATCATGTCGCCAAGCATGTTTAGCTCATCGTTACTCAGCTTGTTGCCAGCCAGCAGCATGGCAACCGCATCGGCAACCGGGCGATAATTTTTTTGTTCTTCAACGAACTGGGCAAAATCGTGGAAGCGGCTTGGGTCCAGCAGGCGCAAACGCGCAAAGTGACTTTCCATGCCGAGTTGTTCCGGCGTTGCGGTCAGCAGCAGGATTCCCGGCACGCGCTCTGCCAGTTGCTCTATCGCCATATACTCGCGGCTGGGCGCATCTTCGCTCCATACCAGGTGATGGGCTTCATCGACAATCAACAGGTCCCATTCCGCATCACACAGATGCTCCAGACGTTGCTTATTACGACGGGCAAAGTCCAGCGAGCAGATAACCAGTTGCTCAGTTTCAAACGGGTTGTAGGCGTCGTGTTGCGCTTCTGCATAGCGTTCGTCATCGAACAGCGCGAAACGCAGGTTGAAACGGCGCAGCATTTCGACCAGCCACTGGTGCTGTAAAGTTTCAGGAACGATGATCAGTACACGCTCGGCAGCACCAGACAGCAGTTGCTGATGCAGGATCATCCCGGCTTCAATGGTTTTACCTAAACCAACTTCATCAGCCAGCAGAACGCGAGGCGCATGGCGGCGGCCGACATCGTGGGCGATGTTAAGCTGGTGTGGGATCAGGCTGGTGCGCTGACCGCGCAGACCACTCCACGGCATGCGGTACTGCTCGCTTTGAAATTTACGCGCACGATAGCGCAGTGCGAAGCGGTCCATACGGTCAATCTGGCCAGCAAACAGGCGATCCTGGGGTTTACTGAACACCAGCTTGCTGTCGAGCAGCACTTCACGCAACATGACGCCAGTTTCTTCGGTGTCGAGACGGGTTCCGATATAAGCAAGCAGGCCGTTTTCTTCTTTTACTTCATCGACATGCAGTTGCCAGCCTTCATGGCTTGTTATCGTATCGCCAGGATTGAACATCACGCGGGTCACGGGGGAATCACTGCGCGCATACAGACGGTTTTCGCCCGTCGATGAGAAAAGTAAAGTGACGGTTCGCGCATCCATGGCGACAACGGTACCAAGTCCCAATTCGCTTTCTGTATCGCTGATCCAGCGTTGACCAAGTGTAAAAGGCATATATGTTCGGCTCTATATCTTTAATTGCAGGCAATACTCGTCATTTTCCGGGCTAGTCCCCGTTATTGAGAGCATACGACCCCGCTACCAGGCTAATAAATCAGTGGTAGTGGTGTTAAATGGGTCCAGGAATGGAAAGGGCGCTATGGTACTGGATGGCGGCGGTTTCGTCACGCGTCAAAATAACCCCAGTTGTCCTGTGAGTAGTGTAGCAAAGTTATCATCAATAAAGGGAAGAATTCCCTCGGCTACGGGCTGTATTTGCCGGGTCAGATAGTGCTCGTAATCCAGGGGGGATTGTTGATAATCCGCGGGTTCTGGGCCATTTACCGTCCAGACATATTTGATCGTCCCGCGATTTTGATACTGCGGTGGGCGACCGAGTTTTGCATTCTGTTCATCGGCGAGTCGCGCCGCGCGAACGTGCGGTGGGACATTACGCTGGTATTCGCTTAACGGGCGGCGCAGGCGTTTGCGATAAATCAGTTGTTCATCGAGTTCACCCGCCATCAATTTGTCGATGGTCTCGCGGACAAACTCCTGGTATGGCTCGTTGCGAAAAATTCGCAGGTACAGCGCCTGCTGAAACTGCTGTGCCAGCGGTGTCCAGTCTGTACGCACCGTTTCCAGGCCTTTAAACACCATGCGTTGTGCATTACCTTCCTGGATCATCCCAGCATAACGCTTTTTGCTGCCGGTATCGGCACCGCGGATGGTGGGCATAAGAAAGCGACAGAAATGAGTTTCAAACTCCAGCTCCAGCGCGCTGGTCAGATTTTGCTGTTGTAGTGATTGCGCCCACCAGTTATTGACGTGACTGACCAACTCACGACCAATTCTGGCGGCATTCTCTTCTGTGTGCGCACCTTTGAGCCAGACAAAGGTCGAGTCAGTATCGCCATAGATGACATCGTAGCCCTGTGCTTCTATCAGCGCTTTTGTCTGGCGCATGATCGCATGGCCGCGCATGGTGATCGACGAGGCCAGCCGCGGATCAAAGAAGCGACAAGCGGTGGTGCCAAGTACGCCATAAAACGCATTCATGATGATTTTTAGCGCCTGAGAGAGCGGTTTATTACCGTGGCGTTTCGCTTCGTCGCGCCCGTGCCAGATTTGGGTAACAATCTCTGGCAGACAGTGCTTTTCGCGGGAGAACCACGCGTCGAGGAACCCTTCTGTGCTGTGCAACGGTTCTGGATGAGCCATCCCTTCGATGAGTCCGACAGGGTCGATCAAGAAAGTACGGATAATTGAGGGATACAGGCTTTTGTAATCCAGTACCAATACAGAGTCGTACAAACCCGGGCGCGAGTCCATCACATAGCCGCCGGGGCTGGCATGAGGGGGGACTTCCCCCAGATTGGGCGCGACGTAACCGGCGCGGTGCATCCGCGGTAAGTAGAGATGCCCGAAAGCGGCAACCGAACCGCCGTGCCGGTCGACAGGCAGACCGTTTACCGTCGAACGTTCCAGCAGAAACGGCATGATCTCGGTTTTATGAAAAATACGTGTGACCAGCTCACAGTCTTTGAGGTTGTAAGTGGCAAGAGCAGGCTTATCCTGGGCAAAACGGCGGTCAATTTCGTCCATTCTGTCCCAGGGATTATCAATCGACTTCCCTTCGCCAAGGAGTTCCTGCGATACCGTTTCCAGCGAGAATGACGAGAAATTCCAGAATGCGGATTTCAGCGCCTCAATGCCGTCAATAATCAGACGCCCTTTAGCCTGCACGAAAAAAACACCATTTTTAAAACCGTGCTCACGCCACTCCAGTTCGCTGTTGTCGCGGCCAAAACGCAGTGGGATACGATAACGTTCAGCATGATTTTGCAGGACGCGTAAATCGAACTGCACCACATTCCAACCGATGATCACATCGGGATCGTGACGGGCAATCCAGTCGTTAAGTTTTTCCAGCAACAGCGGGCGACTGGCGACGTACTCAAGTTCAAAATCCAGCCGGGAGGCATCGCCATTCGGCGGGCCGAGCATATAGACAATACGCTGCCCGCAACCTTCAAGGCCGATGCAGTACAGCTCGCCGTGACGCGTTGTTTCGATATCCAGCGATACCCATTTCAACGGTGGTCGGTAGTCCGGATTCGGCTTCAGTCGGGCATTAATGAGTGTGTTGTTTTGAGGAGTACCTTCGACCCAAACCGGGGAGGTAATAAAGCGTTCCATCAGATAACGTTCTGGTGGGCGGACATCGGCCTCGTAAACCGTCACACCATTTTCACGCAGCAGTTTTTCCAGCCGCATAAGCTGGCGGTGCGAGCGGCAATACAGGCCCGAAACTGGCTGACGGTGGAAATCCTGGAGTGTGAGCGGTGTCAGCCGATAGCCGTTTTCTGTGCGTAATAATGACGTTACACGAGGCGTCTGGTGTGTGGGGATAAACGCGACGGATTCCTGTGGCGCGAGCGTAACCAGCAGTGGCCCATTGTCCGTTGCCAGCCAGAATGAAACCTCTGTCCCCTGCGGGGTATCCCGCCAGTGTCGGGTTAAAATAAAACCAGCCTGCGCCACGCTGCGTATCCGTCAAAAAACCAGGCATTATTATAGCCTGGTTCTGATAGATTGGCTGTGATTTTATACAGTTGTCATGTTCGACAATGGTTACTGTCCGTAATACGCTTTAGCACCATGTTTGCGCAGGTAATGTTTATCCAGCAACGTTTGCTGCATATCCGGTAACTGCGGTGCGAGTTGGCGACAGAAGATGCCCATATAGGCGACTTCTTCCAGCACAATCGCGTTATGTACTGCATCCTCGGCATTTTTTCCCCACGCAAACGGGCCGTGAGAATGCACTAATACGCCAGGCATCTGTGCGGCATCAATCCCTTGCTTCTCAAAGGTTTCGACGATCACATTCCCGGTTTCCCATTCATATTCGCCGTTAATCTCGACATCGGTCATTTTACGCGTGCAGGGGATGGCGCCATAGAAATAGTCCGCATGCGTTGTGCCCGTGGCCGGGATTGACTGGCCGGCCTGCGCCCAGATGGTTGCGTGACGAGAATGGGTATGAACAATGCCGCCAATCGTCGGGAATGCCTGGTACAGCAGACGGTGCGTTGGTGTATCAGAAGAGGGTTTCTTCTGGCCTTCCACCACTTCGCCCGTGGCGATACTGACTACCACCATATCGTCGGCAGTCATGACGCTGTAATCGACACCGGATGGTTTAATCACAAATACGCCACGCTCACGATCGACGGCGCTAACGTTGCCCCAGGTCAGGGTGACCAGATTGTGCTTAGGCAACGCCAGATTGGCTTCCAGTACCTGACGTTTAAGATCTTCTAACATGTTAACTCCTGAATGCCGGATGGCGCTTCGCTTATCCGGCCTACAGTGGTTTGCAGGCCCGGTAAACGAAGTGCCACCGGGCAATCCGTTTCGACGATTAACGTTTGAACCCGTAATACACTTCGTTCCAGCGCAGCGCGTCCTTAAAGGCCGGTAGGCGGGTGTCGTTATCGATCACTGCGATCTCGATATCGTGCATTTCAGCAAACTGACGCATATCGTTCAGATCCAGAGCGTGGCTAAAGACGGTGTGATGTGCGCCGCCGGCGAGGATCCAGGCTTCAGATGCGGTTGGCAGATCCGGTTGGGCTTTCCACAGTGCGTTTGCCACCGGTAGTTTCGGCAGATCATGTGGGGTGGGTACGGTGTCGATGCAGTTAACCAGCAGACGATAGCGATCGCCGAGATCGATCAGGCTGGCAACAACAGCAGGGCCTGTTTTGGTATTGAAGATCAGGCGGGCCGGATCGTCTTTACCACCAATGCCGAGATGTTGTACGTCGAGGATCGGTTTCTCTTCCACCGCGATAGACGGGCACACTTCCAGCATGTGCGAGCCGAGCACCAGATCGTTGCCCTTCTCGAAGTGGTAGGTGTAATCCTCCATAAATGAGGTGCCGCCCTGCAGACCGGTTGACATCACCTTCATGATGCGAAGCAGAGCGGCAGTTTTCCAGTCGCCTTCGCCCGCAAAGCCGTAGCCCTGCTGCATCAGACGCTGTACGGCCAGACCCGGAAGTTGTTTCAGGCCGTGCAAATCTTCGAATGTTGTCGTAAAGGCGTGGAATCCACCCTGTTCCAGGAAACGCTTCATGCCGAGTTCAATACGGGCAGCTTCCCGCACGTTTTGACGTTTGTCACCGTGGATCTGAGTGGCCGCTGTCATAGTGTAGGTGCTTTCGTACTCGTCGATCAGCGCGTTGATTTCGCCGTCGCTGATTGCGTTCACCACCTGTACCAGATCGCCCACGGCCCAGGTATTTACTGAAAAGCCGAATTTGATTTGTGCCGCCACTTTATCGCCGTCAGTGACCGCAACCTCACGCATGTTGTCGCCAAAACGGCACACTTTCAGGTGACGGGTATCCTGTTTGGAGACGGCCTGGCGCATCCAGGAACCGATACGTTCGTGTGCCTGTTTATCCTGCCAGTGACCGGTGACCACGGCATGCTGTTGACGCATACGCGCGCCGATGAAACCGAACTCGCGGCCGCCGTGCGCGGTCTGGTTCAGGTTCATAAAGTCCATATCAATGCTGTCCCACGGCAGGGCGGCGTTAAACTGGGTGTGGAACTGCATCAGTGGTTTATTGAGGATCGCCAGGCCGTTGATCCACATTTTTGCCGGGGAGAAGGTATGCAGCCAGACGACCATCCCTGCGCAGCGATCGTCATAGTTGGCGTCACGACAAATGGCGGTGATTTCGTCTGGCGAGGTACCCAGCGGTTTTAGAACCAATTTGCAGGGCAGTTTAGCTTCAGTATTCAGTGCGTTAACGACGTGCTCGGCATGTTGGGTTACCTGACGCAGTGTTTCAGGGCCATACAGATGCTGGCTACCAATCACAAACCACACTTCATAGTTATCAAAAATCGTCATTGTCGTGTCCTTAATATGTCAGGGTTGCCTGGTTTGCCGGTGTTTTTTGCGCCGGCATGGCAGTCGGAAGGTATTGTTGTTCAGCGCTTACTGCCCACTGCTGGTAGCGGCGGTAAAGCTGTTCAAAACGTTGAGCCTGTTCTGGGCGAGGTTGCATCGTCTTTTCCACGGCGCTCGCCATTTTTTGTTGGGCGGCTGGGATGTCTGCGTGGACCTTAGCGGCAACAGCGGCGAAGATCGCGGCACCGAGTGCGCAGCACTGGTCTGAAGCAACGATTTGTAGCGGACGGTTCAGCACGTCACAGCAGGTCTGCATGATGACCGGGTTTTTACGCGCGATACCGCCCAATGCTATGACGTTGTTGACCGCTATGCCTTGTTCGGTAAAGCATTCCATGATGGCGCGTGCGCCAAACGCCGTGGCGGCAATCAGACCACCAAACAGGGCCGGAGCATCGGTCGCAAGGTTCAGGTCGGTGATAACCCCTTTCAGACGCTGGTTCGCGTTTGGCGTACGGCGGCCGTTGAACCAGTCGAGTACCACCGGCAAATGATCCAGCGATGGGTTTTTTGCCCACGCTTCAGTCAGCGCAGGCAGCAGTTGTTTTTGGCTGGCTTTAATCTGGGTTTTCAGTTCAGGATGTTGTGCCGCAAGCTGATCCAGCGGCCAGCTCAAGACGCGGCTAAACCAGGCATAGATATCGCCGAAAGCAGACTGACCCGCTTCCAGACCGATAAAGTGTGGGACGACGCTGCCATCAACCTGGCCGCAAATCCCCTTCACTGCGCGTTCGCCCACGCTTTGCTTGTCGGCAATCAGAATGTCGCAGGTCGAGGTGCCGATGACTTTTACCAGCGTATTGGGTTGCGCACCAGCGCCTACGGCACCCATATGGCAGTCAAATGCACCGCCTGAAATGACGACGCTTTCTGGCAGACCCAGACGCAGTGCCCACTCAGCGCATAACGTGCCAACCGGCAGGTCGGCGGTGACGGTGTCGGTAAACATTGGGTATTGCAAATGGCGGTTGATGACGGGATCGAGTTCATCAAAGAAACTGGCTGGTGGCAGTCCACCCCAGCTTTCATGCCACAGTGATTTGTGTCCGGCGCTGCAGCGTCCGCGGCGAATATCCTGCGGGCGTACGGTATTCGAGAGCAGGGCTGGAACCCAGTCGCACAGCTCAATCCACGAGACCGCTTCCTGTGCGACAGCGCTGTCCTGACGGGTAACGTGCAGGATTTTTGCCCAAAACCATTCGCTGGAATAAATACCACCGATATAACGGGAGTAATCGACTTTGCCCGGTGTGTGGCACAGGCGGGTAATCTCTTCAGCTTCTTCGACTGCGGTGTGATCTTTCCACAGCACAAACATGGCGTTCGGGTTGTCAGCGAACTCTGGACGCAGCGCCAGCACGTTGCCGTCGGCATCAATAGGTGCCGGAGTCGACCCCGTGCTGTCAACGCCAATCCCGACCACTTCCGCACGTTGCTCAGCGCTCAGTTCGGCCAGCACGGTTTTCAGTGCCGCTTCCATGGATTCGATGTAGTCGCGCGGGTGATGGCGAAACTGATTGTTTGGGCCGTCGCAATATTGCCCTTCCTGCCAACGCGGGTACCACTCTACGCTGGTGGCGATTTCTGCGCCGGTGGCACATTCCACCGCTAAAGCACGTACTGAATCACTACCAAAATCGAGGCCAATTGCAATCGCCATCGTCTTACTCCATCCAAAAATACGGGTATGGATAAACAGTAGATAGTGGGGATAAAAACCGTCAGGCAGGATCCGCTAATCTTATGGACTAAAATGCTGTGGCATCAGAAAGTGTGACGCCGTGCAAATATTCAATGTGGACATTTCTGCCGTACTTATAGACACTTTTGTTAGCCGTTTTTGTCGTTGGCATCGTACAGGTTTTTAACAAAGTGCTTTTCACAAGCGGGGTTGATGGTCCATTGCTGACGTCATAGTGACTTGCAGGGACGGCGGTGATGAAGTCTCACACAATATGGACAAATTGTTTCTTATCAGAACAGAGGGAGTATTGAAATTATGGCTGAACCGCAAAACGATCCCCTGCTGCCTGGGTATTCGTTTAATGCGCATTTAGTGGCGGGTTTAACCCCCATTGAGGCGAACGGATATCTGGATTTTTTTATCGACAGGCCGTTGGGTATGAAAGGTTATATCCTGAACCTCACCATCCGAGGTGAAGGGGTCATCAATAATCAGGGTAAGCAGTTTGTCTGTCGACCTGGTGATATTTTGCTGTTCCCACCCGGCGAAATTCACCATTACGGACGCCATCCTGATGCCAGCGAGTGGTATCACCAGTGGGTCTACTTCCGACCGCGTGCCTATTGGCAGGAGTGGCTGGCCTGGCCGGCAATCTTTGCCCAGACCGGTTTTTTCCGCCCGGACGAAGCGCACCAGCCGCATTTTAACGAACTGTTTGGACAGATCATTAATGCCGGACAGGGGGAAGGGCGCTATTCCGAACTGCTGGCGATAAACCTGCTGGAGCAATTATTGCTCAGACGCATGGACGCGATTAACGAATCGCTGCATCCGCCGATGGATAACCGCGTGCGCGATGCCTGCCAGTACATCAGCGATCATCTGGCGGACAGTAATTTTGATATTGCCAGCGTTGCGCAGCATGTCTGCCTGTCACCGTCCCGGCTGTCACATCTGTTCCGTCAGCAATTGGGCATCAGCGTATTAAGCTGGCGCGAGGATCAGCGTATCAGCCAGGCCAAGTTACTGCTGAGTACCACACGTATGCCTATTGCCACGGTGGGTCGCAATGTTGGCTTTGACGACCAACTTTATTTCTCCCGCGTTTTCAAAAAATGCACCGGTGCCAGTCCGAGTGAGTTTCGCGCTGGATGTGAATAAAAAGTGAATGATGTGTCCTGAAAGTTGTCATAACTCGCAATCTATTCAGACAATTGATGGCTTGACGAAGTTGAGAAGGGTTAGCAGAATCCCTGCTTCGTAAATCTGACGGACACATTATGCAAGCATTGCTGGAACACTTTATTCTCCAGTCCGCCATGTACTCTTTGATAGCTGTGCTTCTGGTGGCTTTTTTAGAGTCTCTGGCGCTGGTTGGCCTGATTCTACCTGGCACCGTGATGATGGCGGGGTTGGGCGCCTTAATTGGCAGTGGTGAACTGAATTTCTGGCATGCCTGGCTTGCGGGCATCGTCGGTTGCTTGTTGGGGGACTGGATCTCTTTCTGGCTGGGCTGGCGCTTTAAAAAACCGTTGCACCGTTGGTCCTTCATGAAAAAGAACAAAGCGTTGCTGGACAAGACCGAACACGCGCTACATCAGCACAGCATGTTTACTATTTTGGTAGGGCGTTTTGTTGGCCCGACACGTCCACTGGTACCGATGGTGGCGGGAATGCTGGATCTGCCCGTCGCCAAATTCATCGTTCCCAATATCATCGGCTGTGTGCTGTGGCCACCGTTCTATTTCCTGCCGGGTATTCTGGCGGGCGCGGCAATCGATATTCCTTCCGATATGCAGAGCGGAGATTTCAAATGGCTGTTGCTGGCGACTGCATTGCTGCTGTGGGTGGGTGGCTGGCTGTGCTGGCGACTGTGGCGCAGTGGCAAAGCCGCTGTCGATCGTTTAACCGCATATTTGCCGCGTGGCCGCCTGCTGTATCTGGCGCCGCTGACGCTTGGGATTGGCGTCGTCGCGCTGGTGGCGTTATTGCGTCATCCACTGATGCCGGTGTATCTCGATATTTTGCGCAAAGTGGTGGGTTACTGACGATTCCTTTGCCGGATGGCGGCTTCGCCTTATCCGGCCTACATAATGTGCGACCTGTAGGCCGGATAAGGCGTTCACGCCGTCATCCGGCAACGCATTATGCTTTAATGCCCAATAGCGCCGAAGCGCTGGCGTTGCCGCTTAACAGATCGTCCGTTTTGCCTTGCCATGCAATGCGCCCATCAGCGACCACAATTGAACGTGGCGCAATGCGTGCCGCATCTTCAACGCTATGGGAGACCATCAGCATCGTCAGTTGTTTGTCACGACAGACCTCGGCAACCAGCGATAACATCTCCTGGCGCAATGCCGGATCGAGTGCAGAAAACGGCTCATCAAGCAGTAAAACGGGTTGTTCGCGAACCAGACAACGTGCCAGTGCTACACGTTGCCTTTGTCCGCCGGAAAGCTCGCCGGGGAGCCTGTCCAGCAGGTTATCAAGACCCATTTGTTGGGCGATGTGCTGTAGTTTCTCACGCTGAGACGCGTTCAGTTTTAATCCCGGATTCAGACCCAGGCCGATATTTTGCTGTACGTTCAGATGGCTGAACAGGTTGTTTTCCTGAAACAGCATGGAAACAGGACGACGAGAGGGCGGTGTGGCGGTGTGATCTTCGCCTTCAATCATCATTATGCCGCTGGCAGGCGTCAGAAATCCGGCAATCAGATTCAATAGCGTGCTTTTCCCGGCGCCGCTTGGCCCGAGCACCGCGACTTGCTCACCGCGCGCTACCGATAATGTGAAACGCATGGGTAAGTGGTGATAAAGCCATGTAATATCAATCAGTTTTAACATTTCGTCCCGGCAATTTCTCAATAACGGTAAACAGCGTAAAACACAGGATCAGCAGCAATAACGCCGTAACCGCGCCATCCTGACTGCGGTAAGATCCAATCTGTTGATACAAATAAAACGGCAGGGTGCGGAAATCTTCATTGCCGAACAGGGCGACGACGCCAAAATCACCAATCGACAGGACACAAGCAAAGGCCATCGCCTGCGCCAGCGGACGCTTCAGGGCGCGTAGTTCAACCACTTTCAGCCGTGACCATCCTTCAATACCCAAAGACTGACACAACATACTGTAGCGTGCGGTTACATCGCGCATCGGGTTTTCCAGCACCTTCAGTGCGTAAGGGATCGCCATTAGTGCATTAGTGAAAATCACGATGGCGTCAGCCGATTCCGGTAACCCAATGCTGTTATTGAGCAACAAAAAGAACCCGGTAGCCAGTACGATACCCGGCATGGCGAGCATCATCATGCCGCTCAGTTCCAGCGCCTGACCTGCCAATACCTGCTGCCGGGCGCGCAGTTCGCGGCTACTCCACAGCAGCATCATCGTCAGAATGACGCACAATATGCCTGCCGCCAGCGCGATACGCAGTGACGTCTCCAGTGCTTGCCACAGCACTGGTTGCGTAAGCACATCCAGTAAATTGCGGTTTAAGCCATCGACAATCACCGCCAGCAACGGTGGAAGCAACAGCAACAGCGCGAGAGCAATCAGAATTATGTCAGCCAGTCGGCTGTGTAGACGATCGTCGGGATCGCGCCAGCCTTGTACCAGCGTATTACCGGGTGCGATGGCGCGACTCAGCCGTTGGCTGAGCAGTACCAGCGCTAAACAGCAAACCATCTGGATCAGGGCCAGCATAGCCGCCCGCGCGGGATCGTAATCAAAGCTCAGTGCCTGATAGATAGCCAGCTCAATAGTGGTTGCCTGCGGTCCGCCGCCGAGCGACAGCACGGTGGCGAAGCTGGCGAAACACAGCATAAAGATAAGTGCTGCTACGGGGAGGATCTGACGACGCAGCCACGGCCATTCAACAAAACGGAAGAAATGCCAGCCGCGCATCCCTAACTGCGCCGCGAGCTGGCGTTGCTCGCCGGGGATGTTCTCCAGCGATTGCAGCAGCAAACGACTCGCCATCGGCAGGTTGAAAAAGACATGCGCCAGCAGAATACCCTGTAAGCCGTATGGCGAAAACGTCCACTCCAGCCCGAATGTGTGCCAGAGCGAGGCCAGCCAGCCCTGACGACCATATACGCTAAGGATGCCGAATACGGCGACCAGCACCGGCAAGATCAGCGTCATCGCGCACAGGCGCAACAGGGCCAGGCGTCCGGGAAAGCGCCGGCGATAGAGCGCTCTGGCGAGAAAAATCGCCGGGATAACGGACAACGCTGCGGACAAAAATGCCTGCCAGAAAGAAAAGCGCACTACATGCCACAGGTAGCTGTCCTGCCAGAGCGATACCCATTCTCCCTGCGGTGCGTTAAACCACAGCGCCAGAAATGCGGCCAGCGCGACAGCCACCATCAATGTGGCTGCTGAAAGCCCTGGGATCAGCCAGCCGGGAATTAACGGCTGACGGCGCGTTGCCATTCGCTAATCCATGTCTGACGCTGGGCAGCAACTTGCTGCGGGGTAAATTCCAGTGCGTTGACCGGTTTTTCCAGTTGCTCAAATCCTGGCGGCAGGGTGACCTGCGTCACCGGATACATCCAGTTGCCCGTTGGGATCGCATTCTGGAATGCTGGAGATACCATAAATTTCAGGAATTTTTCCGCCAACTCCGGTTGCTTGCTGGCTGCGGTACGTGCGGCAACTTCCACCTGCAGATAGTGACCTTCGCTAAAGTTAGCGGCGGCGTAGTTACCCTTTTTTTCTTCGATGATGTGATAGGCCGGAGAGGTGGTGTAACTCAACACCAGGTCGCTTTCACCCTTCAGGAACAGGCCGTAGGCTTCACTCCAGCCTTTGGTGACGGTGACGGTTTTGGCTGCCAGTTTCTGCCATGCCTCCGGCGCTTTATCACCATAGACTTTTTGCATCCACAGCAGCAGCCCCAGCCCCGGCGTGCTGGTACGCGGATCCTGGTAGATTACGCGCCATTTCTGGTCGCTCTCCACCAGTTCCTTCAGGCTCTTCGGCGGGTTTTTCAGCTTTTTTTTATCATAAACAAAGGCGAAATAACCGTAATCAAACGGGACAAAAGTGTCGTTTTTCCAGCCGCCTGGCACACTGACTGCATTCTCCGGCACGTTGCTTTTAGCGAACAGCCCGGTTTGCGTCGCGGCTGCCAGAAGGTTGTTGTCCAGTCCCAGTACGACGTCAGCTTTGCTGTTTTTTCCTTCCATACGCAGGCGGTTCAGCAACGATACGCCATCCTCTAACGCGACCAGTTTCAGCTCGCAGTTGCAGTCAGCTTCAAAGGCTTTTTTGATTGTCGGGCCCGGGCCCCAGTCAGCAGCGAACGAGTCGTAGGTATAGACGGTCAGTACAGGTTTAGCGAAGGCAGGCGCCGCGCACAGCAGTACAAGCGGAAGACATTTTTTAAACACTTTGCACCTCATAAAGTAAAACTCTAAATAATTCGAGTTGCAGGAAGGCGGCGACGCAGCGCATCCCCAGGAGCGTACAGGTAGTACGTGACTGGGGTGAGCGACAAACCTGCCGGGAGCAGATTTGAACGCTGCTTGCAGCGGCCCTGAAAGGGCGAGGCCCATGGATGGGCCGAGTAATAAAGCCAACGCATCTGCAACTTGAAGTATGACGAGTTAGGTGGCAAAGGACTTGAGCTACAGCCTCAAATCCCTTCGCCGGCATTATCCGGATCAGGTTCGACGGGTATCTCTCAGCCCATACGCAGATCGAATGATTTTGTGTATGTTTTTATTTAGCACCCCGTTGAGAACGGCGTTAGTGTAGTGATTTTGTTGCCGGGCAGCAATCAAGAGCCGGATCTAAGGATCCGGTGGTGCAAACCACGCTGATTTAAAATCAAACCAGCCGAGGGTGTTCATGCGTAACCCGCGCATACTGCGCTGTCCCTGAATGATCAACCAGTGGTGGATCAATGGCACAATGGCTTTAGTGGCGAGTAGCTGTTGGCACCACGCAGCCAGACTCATTTCACCGGTTCGCCAGCGGGCCGCATCGTTTTCCCAGTCACGCGAGATACAGTTTTGCAGCAGCGGGACTTCGCAGAGGTGCGCGAATAAGGAGAAGTCCAGCGGTAGGGTAAAGTTGGCGCTGTTTAGCCAGATATCGCTGACTATTTCACCTGCATGCCATTGATCGTAGTCGATCTCCTGAATATTCAGTTGCACCTGATGCTGCGCCAGCAACGTTTTCATGATCTGCGCGATAATCCGGTGTTCGATATGATCGCGATAGTAAGTGAGCGTCAGGGTTTCCAGCCCGGCTGGCTTTTCACCATGGCCGGGTTTGGCGTGGTGCCAGCGGGGGAGTAAACCATAGGCGGGGAACCACAGTCGCTGATACTGTTCGTCGGCGTGACAGATTAAATGGGTTGGCGAGAGTACGCGGCTAGCCCACTCGCGGACCTCCTGATTAGCGCCGCGGCGGGTACGCGTATCAAACAGCAGGTAGTAGCAGCCTTCTTCGAGGCGGCTCTCGATCGCCTTTTCATCCTCCGTGGGACCTTTTAGCGTCAACCCGCCGCCAGGTTCTTCACCGATGTCAGGTAACACCCAAACATTCACTTCGTCGATCAGCGCCCGGTAGCCAAAATAGTCATCAAATGCGTGAATCTTCAGTTGGTTATTGGTATTACGTATCACCGCATACGGGCCAGTCCCAATCGGGTGGCTGGAGAAGTTATTCAACGTTTCCCATTCTCGCGGCAGGATCATGGCGGGGACTTGCCCCAATAACCAGGGAAGCCAGCGGTCGGGCTGGGACAGATGGATATCCAGCGTCCAGGCCGTGGGGGAGACGATATGCGAAATATGCGAGTACAGCGGCAACGTATTAATGCGGGTCAGTGAGGCGATCACATCGTCCATTTCCAGTTCACGGCCGTGGTGAAAATGGATCCCCGGGCGTAGAAAGAATCGCCAGTGTAAAGGTGATATCTGCTGCCAGTGATGGGCAATATCCGCTTCCAGTTCCCCATTTTCCTCATTTACACGGGTTAAGGCGCTGAAGATTTGCCGGGCGATATGGGTTTCGGAACGACGTAATGCCGTACCGGGCAGCAGGTTGCGCATCGGTCGATAATACAGGACGCGCATGATGTGCCGCCCCTGGCGAAAGCTGCGGCCGAGGTGGGAAACCAGCATCTGTCGTACGGCGGTTTTGTCACCGACCAGCTGTACCAACTGATCGATGCGATCCTGTTCCAGCAGGTCTTCTGCCCGCTGCTGCTGGAGCGCCAGCCCGGTATAGAGGAATGTCAGGCGAGAGCGTTTACCCCGACCGACCTCCGCTTCCCAGGTTAACCAGCCACGTTCCTGCATGGTATTAAGCAGGGTTCGCATATGGCGGCGCGAGCAGCTAAGCAGCTCCGCCAGTTCGTTCAGTGTCGTGTCTTGCGTTTTGCCATCACAGCATTGCCACAGACGGATGAACTGTTGTTGCAAACGACCTGAAGACATAAAAGGGGAACTCCTGCAAAAAACTCAGCAATTTTATTATCCCTATATTAGGCCAATAATAGATTTCGATGAAGCGATGAGACAACGAAGGGGTCATCTATGCGTCAGTTCTATATGAAGTACTTTACCGCGACAGAGAAATCGTCCTGGTTGGCTTGCCTGAGCGCACCGCAGCGCTTAAAGATGCTCGAAGATCTGATGCAGTGGGAGGTGACAGCCTGACTCCTGAATTGGGAATTGCAGACATCATGTGTGACTGAGTATTGGTGTTAATCGCCGCGCCAGCAGGTATTATCTGCTGGCTTTTTTCGTATCAGCCCAGCCAATAGGGATAACAATGCTCTGGATTATGACCATGGGACGGCGCCTCAACGGCGTTTACGCGGCATTTATGCTGGTCGCTTTTATGATGGGCGTGGCGGGGGCATTGCAGGCACCCACGCTGAGTCTGTTCCTGAGCCGTGAAGTCGGGGCGCAGCCATTCTGGGTTGGGTTGTTTTATACCGTCAATGCGATTGCCGGGATTGTGGTTAGTCTCGGGCTTGCAAAACGCTCCGACAGCCAGGGCGATCGGCGCAAGCTGATCATGTTTTGCTGCCTGATGGCAATTGGCAACGCGCTGCTGTTTGCCTTTAATCGTCACTATCTCACGTTGATCACCTGCGGTGTGTTGCTGGCCTCGCTGGCCAATACCGCGATGCCGCAGTTGTTTGCGCTGGCGCGGGAGTATGCGGATAATTCCGCACGTGAAGTGGTGATGTTTAGTTCAGTGATGCGTGCGCAGCTTTCGCTGGCGTGGGTTATCGGGCCACCGCTGGCCTTCATGCTGGCACTGAATTACGGTTTCACGGTGATGTTCTCTATTGCGGCTGGCATTTTTGCGATAAGCCTGGTGCTGATTGCGCTGATCCTGCCCTCTGTCGCCCGGGTGGAACAACCTGTTGATCTACCGCTTGAACAAACGGGGGGCTGGCAGGATAAAAATGTGCGCATGCTGTTTATTGCCTCCACGTTAATGTGGACCTGCAACACGATGTACATCATCGATATGCCGCTGTGGATAAGCCTTGAACTGGGCTTACCCGACAAGCTTGCCGGGATTCTGATGGGGACGGCTGCCGGGCTGGAAATTCCGGCGATGATTCTGGCGGGCTATTATGTGAAGCGCTTTGGTAAACGACGAATGATGATTACTGCCGTGGCGGCCGGCGTGCTGTTTTACCTTGGTCTTATTTTCTTTCACAGCCATACGGCGCTGCTTATTTTGCAGCTGTTTAACGCTGTATTCATCGGTATTGTCGCTGGGATAGGGATGCTGTGGTTTCAGGATCTGATGCCGGGACGCGCGGGTTCTGCAACCACATTATTCACCAACAGCATTTCCACAGGTGTCATTTTGGCAGGGGTGATTCAGGGGGCTGTCGCGCAAAGCTACGGACATTTTGCCGTTTACTGGGTAATCGCGGCGATTTCTGTGGTTACGCTGGTGATGACCGGACGGGTGAAAGACGTTTAATGATGTTGCCGGATGCGCTGCGCTTATCCGGCCTACAGTTGCAATGCGTTTGTAGGCCGGATAAACGCAGTGCATCCGGCGTCACAATGACTAGCGCATAAACGCTGGTTGCTTGTGTTCGTACTCGGTAATCGCCGCTTCGTGTTGCAGCGTCAGTCCGATGCTGTCGAGACCGTTCAGCATGCAGTGGCGACGGAAAGCGTCAATGTCAAATGGATACGCTTTGTCTCCGGCTTTCACCTCCTGCGCTTCCAGATCAACCTCAAAACGGATGCCCGGATTTGCCTGTACCAGTTTGAACAGCTCATCGACTTCTTCATCGCTTAATTTCACCGGCAGCAGCTGGTTGTTGAAGCTGTTGCCGTAGAAGATGTCGGCGAAGCTCGGCGCAATGACCACTTTGAAACCATAATCGGTCAACGCCCAGGGCGCATGCTCACGTGAAGAGCCGCAGCCAAAGTTTTCCCGCGCCAGCAGAATTGACGCACCTTTATATTCCGGGAAGTTCAACACGAACTCCGGATTAGGCTGTTGCCCCTTTTCGTCCAGGAAACGCCAGTCGTTAAACAGATGAGCGCCAAACCCGGTGCGTGTTACTTTCTGCAAAAACTGTTTGGGAATAATGGCATCGGTATCGACGTTGGCGGCATCCAATGGGACAACCAGGCCGGTATGCTGGGTAAATTTCTCTGCCATGGTAGTTTCCTTATTTGATGCTGCGAATGTCGGCAAAATGACCGGTGACGGCGGCAGCGGCGGCCATGGCCGGGCTGACTAAGTGTGTGCGTCCACCGCGGCCCTGACGGCCCTCAAAATTACGGTTGCTGGTAGAAGCACAGCGCTCGCCCGGATTCAGACGATCGTTGTTCATGGCCAGACACATGGAACAACCGGGTAAACGCCATTCAAAACCGGCTTCAATGAAAATCTTATCCAGACCTTCTGCTTCCGCTTGCGCTTTTACCGGACCTGAACCTGGAACAACCAGCGCCTGAACGCCCGGGGCGACTTTACGGCCTTTGGCAATTTCTGCCGCGGCGCGTAAATCTTCAATACGTGAGTTGGTGCAGGAGCCGATGAACACTTTATCGATAGCGACTTCGGTTAACGGAATACCTGGCTTCAGCCCCATATAAGCCAGTGCTTTTTCTGCTGAAGCGCGTTCCACGGGATCGGTAAATGATGCCGGGTCGGGGATATTATCGTTCACTGAAATGACCTGACCTGGGTTCGTTCCCCATGTCACCTGCGGCGCGATCTCTTCTGCCTGCAAGGTGACGACGGTATCAAACGTTGCGCCATCGTCGGTTTTCAGCGTTTTCCAGTACTCAACCGCATTGGCAAAGTCGTCACCTTTCGGGGCGTGCAAACGGCCCTGCACATAGTTGAACGTGGTTTCATCCGGTGCGACCAGGCCCGCTTTGGCACCCATTTCAATGGCCATGTTGCACAGTGTCATACGGCCTTCCATGCTCAGTGCGCGAATGGCTTCGCCGCAAAACTCAACGACATGTCCGGTGCCGCCTGCGCTACCGGTTTTACCGATAATGGCCAGTACGATATCTTTGGCTGTGATGCCGGGAGCGGCTTTACCATTAACTTCGATCTTCATGGTTTTCGCGCGACCCTGTTTCAGGGTCTGAGTGGCCAGGACGTGCTCAACCTCGGAGGTCCCGATTCCAAACGCCAGCGCGCCGAACGCACCGTGGGTGGCGGTATGCGAGTCACCGCAGACGATGGTCATGCCCGGTAAGGTTACGCCTTGTTCTGGCCCCATCACGTGGACGATGCCTTGATATGGGTGGTTCAGATCGTACAGTTCCACGCCAAATTCATTGCAGTTTTTGATCAGCTCCTGCATCTGAATACGCGCCATTTCGCCCGAGGCGTTAATGTCTTTCGTTTGCGTCGAAACGTTGTGGTCCATAGTGGCAAAGGTTTTACCCGGCTGGCGAACCTGGCGGCCATGCGCACGCAAACCATCAAATGCCTGCGGAGAGGTCACCTCATGCACCAGATGTCTGTCGATATATAACAGTGGGGTTTCGTTTTGCGCCTCAAAGACAACGTGCGCATTAAACAATTTTTCGTATAACGTCTTAGCCATGATTACACCCCTTCAGCGACGTAGCGAGCGATGATGTCGCCCATTTCATCGGTACTGACTGCGGCAGCGCCACGGGCTAAGTCACCGGTGCGAATACCTTCTTCTAATGCGCGGTTGATGGCGCTCTCAATTGCGGTTGCCGCATCATTGGCATCCAGGCTGTAACGCAACAGCAGGGCCAGTGACAGAATTTGGGCGATCGGGTTTGCAATATTCTTCCCTGCGATATCGGGTGCAGAACCGCCAGCCGGCTCGTACAGGCCAAAGCCCTGCTCATTCAGGCTGGCAGACGGTAACATGCCCATTGAGCCCGTGATCATGGCGCACTCATCAGACAGAATGTCACCAAACAGGTTTGAACACAGCAGTACGTCGAACTGGGACGGGTCTTTGATTAATTGCATTGTCGCGTTGTCGATATACATATGCGCCAGTTCAACATCCGGGTATTCGTTGGCGATTTCATTGACGATTTCACGCCACAAGATGGATGTTTGCAGCACGTTGGCTTTATCAATCGACGTGACTTTACGACGACGCCGGCGCGCTGACTCAAACGCGATACGGGCAATACGCTCGATCTCGAAACGGTGATAAACCTCAGTATCAAAGGCTTTTTCATGTTGCCCGCTGCCTTCGCGGCCTTTGGGTTGACCGAAATAGATCCCACCCGTCAGTTCACGTACGCACAGGATGTCGAAACCGTTAGCTGCAATGTCGGCGCGCAGCGGGCAAAAGGCTTCCAGCCCCTGGTACAACTTCGCCGGACGCAGGTTACTGAATAATTTGAAGTGCTTACGCAACGGCAGCAGCGCACCACGCTCGGGTTGCTGGTTAGGCGGCAGATGTTCCCATTTCGGGCCGCCAACGGAGCCAAACAGAATGGCGTCGGCTTGCTCACAGCCTTCAATCGTCGCTGGCGGCAGCGGCTGACCGTGGTTATCGATAGCGGCACCGCCCACGTCATAGTGGCTGGTGGTAATGCGCATGCCAAAACGGTGGCGAATTGCGTCCAATACTTTCAATGCTTGCGCCATCACTTCCGGGCCAATACCGTCACCCGGCAAAACAGCAATATGATAATTCTTCGACATCACACGGTTTCCTTGTTGTTCTCGTTGTTCTGAGCTTTGCGTTGCAATTCTTTTTCGACTTCTTCAGCACGCCAGATGTTGTTCAGCACATGTACCATCGCTTTGGCGGAAGACTCGACGATATCTGTTGCCAGACCAACGCCGTGGAAGCGGCGACCATTATAGTTGGCGACGATATCCACTTGACCCAGCGCATCTTTACCGTGGCCTTTAGCGGTCAGGCTATATTTGACCAGTTCGACGTTGTATTCCGTCACGCGGTTAATGGCCTGATAAATAGCATCGACCGGGCCGTTACCGTTAGCCGCTTCGGCTTTGACTTCTTCGCCACAGGCCAACTTGACGGAGGCGGTAGCAATGTCATTAGAACCAGACTGCACACTGAAATAGTCCAGACGGAAGTGTTCTGGTTCTTCCTGCTGTTTGTTAATAAAGGCCAGCGCTTCCAGGTCGTAGTCGAACACTTGACCTTTTTTATCTGCCAGCTTCAGGAACGCGTCATACAGATTGTCCAGGCTGTATTCGCTTTCTTTATAGCCCATCTCATCCATACGATGTTTCACCGCAGCGCGTCCTGAACGGGAGGTCAGGTTCAACTGTACCTGGTTCAGGCCGATGGATTCAGGCGTCATGATTTCGTAGTTTTCACGGTTTTTCAGCACGCCGTCCTGATGGATACCGGAGGAGTGAGCAAACGCACCACTACCCACAATCGCTTTGTTGGCCGGAATCGGCATGTTGCAGATTTGGCTGACTAACTGGCTGGTACGCCAGATTTCCTGGTGATTAATACGGGTTTGCACGTTCAGGATATCTTTGCGCACTTTGATCGCCATGATCACTTCTTCCAGTGAACAGTTGCCTGCACGTTCGCCGATACCGTTCATCGCGCCTTCCACCTGACGGGCGCCCGCATGAACAGCCGCCAGTGCGTTACCGACGCCCAGGCCTAAGTCATCATGGGTGTGTACGGAGATGATGGCTTTATCGATATTCGGTACGCGTTCATACAGACCAGAAATGATTGCGCCAAATTCGAAAGGCATGGTGTAACCGACGGTATCGGGAATGTTGATGGTTCTGGCACCGGCATTAATGGCCGCTTCTACCACACGAGCCAGATCGGCGATTGGGGTACGACCTGCGTCTTCGCATGAGAACTCCACGTCATCGGTATAATTACGCGCTCGCTTAACCATGTAGACCGCACGTTCAATCACCTCATCCAACGTACTGCGCAATTTTGTCGCGATGTGCATCGGTGACGTGGCAATGAATGTGTGAATGCGGAAAGCTTCAGCCACTTTCAGAGATTCAGCAGCCACATCGATATCTTTTTCCACACAGCGAGCTAACGCACAAACACGGCTGTTTTTGACCTGACGGGCAATGGTCTGTACTGATTCAAAGTCACCCGGTGAAGAAACAGGAAAACCCACTTCCATCACGTCAACGCCCATACGCTCGAGGGCCAGAGCTATCTGCAGTTTTTCTTTCACACTCAGGCTTGCCTGTAACGCCTGTTCACCATCGCGTAAGGTGGTATCGAAAATAATGACTTGCTGGCTCATGGTTTAGGTCCTTGGTGTTTAGGGCGCCTTGCTTCGAGCATAAAAAAACCCGCGCAATGGCGCGGGTTTTTGTCTTAACTGGAGCTGACTTAATGCTGAATGTCGTCCACCAGTCTACCGCGCAATGAGAATGCGTTTAGTAGTAGTAGACCGTTAAAACGAGCAATGTAAGTCATCAATTAAGCTCCAGGCGAATGCGATATGCTTTTAGTGGTACTGGATATGAAGATTGATGTCAACCCCATCCCCCACAAATGCCCCCAGTCGGCGGAAAAAATCTCCTGAACTTTGAGCGAATTGTGCTGAATTTTTATGGTTGTATAAAATAAATCAGCGTGTGGATTACATACTTTTCACGATTTGACATATTTGAGCATATTTGTTTTCAGCTATTGTAACGGCATATTGAAGGGATAACTTGTGTATGGATTTTTTATCTTTATGATTTATCGGGTTTTTATACTAACTTTGAATAGGTTTGAGGTGCCGTGGGAAAAATGATTGATAAATAAATGTTAAGCATCACGGTGTTAATG
>NZ_JANEWI010000027.1:0-71698 GCF_028069775.1 Citrobacter sp. Igbk 17
TGTTTATACCGACTGATTTTGTGGTGATCCCGTGCCGTTCGCGGGTTTGCGCAAATGCGGAAAGAATCTGAAAAAATAAAAAATAAAGTTGCTTGAACGATTCACCGTTTTTTTCGCTGAGGTAAATATGCCAAGATAATTACGCAAAATTGAGTTTCCTAACCTCGTTCATATATAAGGATTGTTCGATGTCCAACAATGGCTCGTCACCGCTGGTGCTTTGGTATAACCAACTCGGCATGAATGATGTAGACAGAGTTGGGGGCAAAAATGCCTCCCTGGGTGAAATGATTACTAACCTTTCAGGTATGGGCGTTTCCGTACCGAATGGTTTTGCAACGACCGCCGATGCGTTTAACCAGTTTCTGGACCAAAGCGGCGTAAACCAGCGCATTTATGAGCTGCTGGATAAAACGGATATCGACGATGTTACCGAGCTTGCAAAAGCGGGTGCACAGATCCGCCAGTGGATTATCGACACTCCTTTCCAGCCTGAACTGGAAAATGCCGTCCGCGATGCCTACGCGCAGCTGTCAGCGGACGATGCCAATGCTTCTTTTGCCGTGCGTTCCTCCGCTACCGCAGAAGATATGCCAGATGCGTCATTCGCCGGCCAGCAGGAAACGTTCCTTAACGTCCAGGGCTTTGATGCGGTACTGGTCGCTATCAAACACGTGTTTGCCTCTCTGTTTAACGACCGCGCAATCTCCTACCGTGTTCATCAGGGCTATGATCATCGTGGCGTAGCGCTGTCTGCGGGCGTTCAGCGGATGGTGCGCTCAGACCTGGCATCTTCCGGCGTCATGTTCTCCATTGATACCGAATCCGGCTTCGACCAGGTGGTGTTTATCACCTCCGCGTGGGGACTGGGTGAGATGGTGGTGCAGGGCGCGGTGAACCCGGATGAATTCTACGTGCACAAACCGACCCTGGCGGCCAACCGTCCGTCCATCGTGCGTCGTACTATGGGCTCTAAGAAAATCCGCATGATTTATGCGCCGACTCAGGAGCATGGCAAGCAGGTTACCATTGAAGACGTTCCGCAGGCGCAACGCGATATTTTCTCACTGACCAACGAGGAAGTGCAGGAACTGGCGAAGCAGGCGGTGCAAATCGAGAAGCACTACGGTCGTCCGATGGACATCGAATGGGCTAAAGACGGTCATACCGGTAAGCTGTTCATTGTACAGGCTCGCCCGGAAACCGTACGTTCTCGCGGCCAGGTGATGGAACGTTATACGCTGCATGCTCAGGGTAAAATTATTGCTGAAGGTCGCGCCATCGGTCACCGCATTGGTGCTGGTCCGGTAAAAGTCATTCATGACATCAGCGAAATGAACCGCATTGAGCCCGGCGATGTGCTGGTTACCGACATGACCGACCCGGACTGGGAACCGATCATGAAAAAAGCGGCGGCGATCGTCACCAACCGCGGCGGACGTACCTGTCATGCGGCGATTATTGCCCGTGAACTGGGCATTCCGGCGGTTGTTGGCTGTGGCGATGCGACCGAACGCATGAAAGACGGCGAGAAAGTCACTGTCTCCTGTGCGGAAGGCGACACCGGCTACGTGTATGCCGACATGCTGGACTTCAGCGTGAAGAGTTCCAGCGTGGAAACCATGCCGGATCTGCCGTTGAAAGTGATGATGAACGTCGGTAACCCGGACCGCGCTTTTGACTTCGCCTGCCTGCCAAACGAAGGTGTTGGCCTGGCGCGTCTCGAGTTTATTATCAACCGTATGATTGGCGTGCACCCACGTGCACTGCTGGAATTCGATGATCAAACGCCGGAACTGCAAAACGAAATCCGCGCGATGATGAAAGGGTTTGATTCACCACGCGAGTTCTATGTAGGTCGCCTGACTGAAGGGATCGCGACGCTGGGGGCGGCGTTTTATCCGAAACGCGTCATCGTGCGCATGTCGGACTTTAAGTCCAACGAATATGCCAACCTGGTCGGCGGTGAGCGTTATGAACCGCATGAAGAGAACCCGATGTTGGGCTTCCGTGGTGCGGGGCGTTATGTTGCGGATAGCTTCCGTGACTGTTTTGCGCTGGAATGTGATGCCGTAAAACGTGTCCGTAACGACATGGGGCTGACTAACGTGGAAGTAATGGTACCGTTCGTTCGTACCGTTGCCCAGGCGAAAGCGGTCGTGGAAGAGCTGGCACGTCAGGGGCTGAAGCGCGGCGAGAATGGACTGAAGATCATCATGATGTGTGAGATCCCATCCAACGCCTTGCTGGCTGAACAGTTCCTCGAATACTTCGACGGCTTCTCTATCGGGTCTAACGACATGACACAGCTGGCTCTGGGTCTGGATCGCGACTCTGGCGTGGTTTCTGAACTGTTTGATGAGCGTAACGATGCGGTGAAAGCACTGTTGTCGATGGCGATTCGTGCTGCTAAGAAACAAGGCAAATACGTTGGTATTTGTGGCCAGGGCCCATCTGACCACGAAGACTTCGCGGCCTGGTTGATGGAAGAAGGGATCGACAGCCTGTCGCTCAACCCGGACACCGTTGTGCAGACCTGGCTGAGTCTGGCTGAACTGAACAAGTAATATCATGCCTTATCCGGCCTATTCAACGTAGGCCGGGTAAGACGCGTTAGCATCGCCATCCGGCGCTTTATCCGGTAATACTCTCCACGCTCAAACGCTGAATAATATCCTGACGTAGCTGAAATTTTTGGATCTTGCCAGACGCCGTGCGCGGTAACTTCTCGACAACCACGATGTGCTCCGGGTACTTGTATTTTGCTACCCGTTTACGGCTAAAAAAGGCCACGACAGACTCCAGCGACAGCGAATGGTGCGGAGGTTTTAGCACCACATACGCACACGATCTTTCGCCTAAACGATCGTCAGGCATTGCCACAACGCAGGCATCATGGATACGCGGATGCTGCAACAGAATATCCTCGACCTCGCGGCTACTGATATTTTCTCCACCGCGCACAATAATATCTTTCTTACGCCCGGTGATTTTGATGTATCCGGCATCGTCCATTCGGCACAAATCGCCGCTGTAATACCAGCCGTCATTATCCAATGCTCGGGCGGTCAGTTCAGGTTCATCAAGGTAACCCATAAAGACATTGGGTCCGCGGGATGCCTCTTCTCCTTCCATACCCGCAGGCAACGTGTTACGTGCCTCATCGACGACTTTAATTTCCACGCCGGCAGCGGCATATCCGTCGGTGTTCATCATGCGGGAAAGTGAATCATCCAGATTGACCACCGCGTGCGGCGAGCTTTCTGTTGAGCCATAGACGCTTAACAGTTTAATGCCGAGCTGCTGACAATCGCGGGCTATTTTTTTCGGAATAGTGGTGCCGCCGCATAAGAAAAAGCGTAACGACGAGAGATCGTAGGGATGTTTTTCCACACTACACAGCATGTCATAGACGAACGGTGTAGCGCCGAGTACGCAGGTACAGCGCTGTTGTTCGAGCAATTCGAGACAGGCAGTGGGAGTAAAAATATCCAGCAGTACGCTGCGTGCGCCAATTAAAAACGGCGCGGTCACGCCATGTAAAAAACCGGTAGCATGGCCGAGTGGCGCAGGCATTAAAAATACATCCAGCCAGGTGAGATTAAGACGGGCACAATAGGCGCGTTCACTGGCCAGGATGTTATTGTGGGTCAGCATTACCCCTTTGGGCATACCCTCTGTTCCGGAAGTAAACAGCACCGCAGCCAGTTCATCGGCATGCACGTTGACTGGCTGAGTTAAGGGGGGTGATAAAAGAAGCTGGCTGAGTGCCAGTGAGTCTGTCGCGGGTGCCAGCTTATCGACGGCAACAATCTGTTGCAGATGCGGCAGCTGGTTTTGCAAGGGTAGGATCAGATCCACCGGCCGGGTTTGTTTAAACAGCGTAGGTGCGAAAAAAATCTTTGCCTTGCATTTGTTCAGAACCCATACCAGCTCGGCTTCGCGCCAGGCAGGAAGTAGTGGTACGGAAACCGCCCCGGTTTTCAGACAGGCCAGATAGATAAGGGTAAATTCACACCAGCCGGGCAATTGAAAGGCGACGCGGTCACCCGGCTGGATTCCGCAGGCTAACAGCCAGGTCGCCAGACGGCTGGCTGCACTGTCGAGCGCGGCGTAGGTGTATGAATCGCCGTGGTTATCGACCACAGCGATTTTGTCCGGCATCGCCTGGGCGGTTTGGCTCCAGTAATCACCCAGCGATGCATCCCCCCAAAATCCTTGTTGTCGATAAGCTTCCCGACGTTCGGCATTAAACGTTAATGTGACACTCATGAGTTATTCCCTGGATAATTTCGGTACACGTCCTGCCGGATAACAGACGTGCTGTACCCGGCGTACAACAGGCGATACGTGTTAGCCGTAACGGAAATCCACACCAAATGTCCCAACCGGGTATTCCCATTGTTCGAGGATAGTGGAACCGCACAGAACCCGGCAGGTACCACATTCCAGGCAGCCGGCGGAATCAAAATGAATATTTCCACTTTCGTCCTGCTTATAAAGTCCAGCAGGACAGGCTTTCAGCAGCTTGCGAAATTCTTTCATGTCAGGATGTTCGGCAAGGATGATGTGCGGATGCCCCTCATCGACATTGAATTTGTTAACGCCCAGTTTGACGTCAACATTTACGGTGTTGTCCTGACTCATAGCGCGGTTGCTCCCTTGATGCCGTCTTTCAGTAGGTTCATCAGCCCAATCTGCTTCGCGTGGGACAAAATGGTCTTGCGAATTGGCTGGTTCGGGCTGCCATCAACGGTGAACATATCGCTCATGATATCGGCCACCATGCGCGGGTATTGGGTAAACAAACGGGGGTTTTCCATTAGCGCGGGGATCTTACGGAAATGTTGTAAATCACGCATTACACAACCCTGTTCAAGGGCGCGTTTGTAGTCCATCAGGCTGCTGGCGGAGAAATCCTGACGTTCTTTCGCGGCAATGGCGGTTTTGGCTGCAGCCTCTGCAGAAGCGATTGCCAAATCCATGCCACGCACGGTGTAGCCCAGGTTCAGACAAAAACCGGCGGCGTCGCCGACGATCATCACGCCGTCATCAACCAGCTTCGGTACCATCGCCAGGCCACCTTCCGGAACCATGTGCGCGGAATACTCCAGCAGCTCACCGCCGGCGATCAGTGGGCGAATAGTTGGGTGTTGTTTAAAATCTTCCAGCATTTGCGGAATGCTTTTTGTCGCATGCTCGATATCGCCCAGACCACATACCAGCCCTAGAGAGATGGAGTCTTTGTTGGTGTACAGGAAACCTCCGCCCATCAGTCCATTAGATGGCGAACCGGCAAACAACCAGGCGGCCCCTTCATTTCCTGATAGATTAAAACGATCTGCAATGACTGCTGGTGGCAGGCCGATCAGTTCTTTTACGCCAACGGCATAATGATGCGCCGAAGAGGTCGGTACCATTCCCAATGAACGGCCCAGCATAGAATTGACGCCATCAGCAAGGATAACGATATTGGCTTCCAGGATATCGTCACCCGCCTGCACGCCAGTGACTTTATTACCTTCTCGGATCAGGGAATCGACGCGAACGCCTGGAATAAACTGAGCCCCGGCCTGTTCGGCTTTTTCCATCAACCAGGGATCGAGTCTGTTGCGCAATACGGTATAGGAGTCCTGCGCTGGGCTGTTGTCTTTTTCACGATGGAAATCGAGGGTGACAGCACTTTCTTCGGTAAGGAAAGAGATTTTTTCGCGAGTCACTTTCCGTTCGACAGGGGCTTCCTCTGCGAAGCCGGGCATAATATGCTCAAGGCTATGTGTGTAGAGCCGTCCTCCGGTCATATTTTTGCAGCCAGCACTGTTTCCACGTTCAATAACCAGTACGTCCAGACCAGCCTGGGCCATCACGTAACCCGCTACCGCACCCGCCACGCCAGCACCGACCACAATGGCATCAAATTTTTCATCTGACATGTTATTTGCTCCTTTCCCGCCGCGAGTGCAGCGGGATATGTGCGTTAAATGTGGCAGTTAGCGACTGAGCTGTTCGATAAGGGCCGGGACGACTTTGTAGATGTCACCAACCAGACCGTAATCGGCGTAGTTGAAGATCGGGGCTTTTTTATCTTTATTGATGGCGACTATGATCTTCGCGCCGTTCCCGCCGACCATATGTTGAATTTGTCCTGAGATGCCCAGTGTCAGGTACAAATCTGATTTCAACAGCACGCCGGAAACGCCAATATAGCGCTCGCGCTCCATCCAGTTTTCACCTTCGGCAATAGGGCGTGAACAACCCACTTCGGCACCCAGAACGGTGGCAAGATTGCGTACCATCTGCAGATCGCTCTCGGCAACCAGGCCACGACCGACGCCAACCACGCGTTTGGCTTTGCTGAGATCCACGCTGCTGAGGGATTTGGCTCGACGTTCCTGGCAAACAATCTCATGAAGTGGCGTGATATAAGGTGCTGAGACGACAGGGCAGGTATGCGCAGGATTGGCTGCTACGGGTTCAAACATGCCTGGGGCAAGTGTGATAATTGCCAGCGCGCTATTCAGTTTTTCTTTACCGAATGCCAGACCGCCATACATACGGTGTTCTGCAAACAGCGCACCAGCATCGAGAGTGACCGCTGTGGCGTCGTTTACCATCGCCGCATTGAGTTGAATGCTCAACCGCGCGCCCAGTGATTTTGCGCGTTTAGACGCAGGCATCAGTAATAGACCGGTGTGTGTTTGCAGTAAGGCTGAGACAGTCTCGGCGTAGTTTTCAACACGTTGCAGCCCACAAGCGTGTTCGAGCACGATGATGTCATCGGCACCCAGCGCTTTAACCTGATCGGCCTGTTCGTTACCCTGCACAATAAGGTGTACCTGCTCGCCCCACTGGCGGGCGCCGGTCATTAATTCCGCATAGCGTTCTACGTTATCGCTAAACACCCATACGTTGGCTAATTTACTCATGATGATTGTTCTCCGTTGGGCTTAGTTCAGGGCTTTTTTCAGATGTTCGGCCAGTTCGGCAATGGCTTCTGCTGAGTCATTTTCCAAAATGATGTGCTTGCGTTCTGTCTGCGGTGGAACACTAAGGCTGACTAATTCCGCTAGTGGTGACGTTGGCGTCCAGCCAATATCGCTGGCCTGCCAGGGGGTGACGGGTTTTTTGCCGGCCCCAAGAATGGCTTTCATTGACGGAATCCGCGGTGTATTAATATCTGAGGTAACGCAAATTACTGCTGGGAGCGGCAGGTCAATGACTTCGACTTCATCTTCAAGGGTGCGCTCAACCAGTATGCGGTCGCCATTACGTTGGATCCTGCTTACCGCGTTAATCACAGGAAGCTGCAGGAGCTCGCCTACCAGTAAACCGACCTGTTGTGCGTAGACATCGCCGGACCCTTCACCGAACAGCATCAGATCGAATTCAATGTTTTTAGCCGCACAAGCCAGTGCCTGGGCAGTATCGCGCGGCAGCGCATGTTCCAGCTGTGGATCCTGCACCATAAACAGGCTATCCGGACCGCGGGATAGCACGTCTTTACGTACTTTAGAATTTTGCAACAAGGAGCCGCCCACCGTTAAGGCGACAATCTCATCGCCTTCAGCGGTAAGTTGTGTGGCGGCTTCAATCGCATTCAGATCAAATTGACTGATTTTGGCATCGGCCCGATCAAAGTTAAGCGAGCGCTCTGGGGTAACAACAATGTCCTGTTCTTCAGGCACCAACTTAAAGCAGGTTATTATTTTCATGGCATCTCCAGTGAGTCACGTTCGGATGATGACGGTGCGCGTCATTATCGGCAGTAGGGAAAATTTGACTGAAAATAGTGTGCGGCAGAGCGGGGCCTGTTTTCGACGGGGCAATCTGTTTTCATTCCCAACAATCTTGCAGAAAAATGTGCAATGGGAATGCTCAGTTTCTAAGCGAGGGGTAAATATTGTGTACAGAAAATTACACCACGGAAACCCGAGTCGGCAGGGTAATTGAGAAATGCATCATATTTTTAATCGATATCTGGCGGCGTTTGTTTCTGGTATGTAAATCGTTAATGTTGAATTAATAACATTTATTCTTTTCAATTAGTATAAAACGTAAATAACGCAAGCTAAGAGCATTCTTGAGCAAGAAGTGTCATCTTGCAGACGACGCAAATAATTTTGTTTCGCTTGGATAGAATATCGTTGTATAACGTGGCTAATCGTTATCATTTAACACTATTAATTTTCCGCATATTTACCATCTAAAGGTGGAGGCTGTCATGTATCAACGATGTTTTGATAATGCCATGGAAACCCTTTTTGAGCAGGGGAAGACCCCCAGATTTTCGCGATTTGTCATCAGTGATGATCCTAACTGGGAGTCTGGTCACCATGTTCATGACAATGAGACAGAGCTAATCTATGTCAAAAAAGGTGTCGCGCGATTAATCATTGATTCTTCACTGTACGTCGCACATGCTGGGGATATTGTGGTGATAGAACAAGGGAGGTTGCATGCCGTCGCCTCGGATAGCAGCGCGCCTGCCACGACCTACACCTGCGCACTGTACGGTTTTCGTTTCAATGGTTGGCAGGATAACCAGTTGTTGCAGTTACATTCGTGTCCGGTCATCAGCGTCGGCCAGGGAAAAGAGGTTATTAAGAGTATTTTTAATGAACTGAGTATTATGATACCGCAGTGTAAAAATAATCTGTCATCCTCAGCTTATGATGCCTTTGCCTATGCATTAACCGTCTTGTATTACGAAAACTTTAAAAATGCTTATCGTTCGGAGCAGGGGTATATTAAAAAAGACGTGTTAATTAAAGATGTTCTGGTGTATTTGAATAACAACTTTCGCGAAAAAATCACACTTGACCAGTTGTCTAAAAAATTTCGAGCCAGTGTGAGTTATATCTGTCACGAATTCACTAAAGAATATCGTATTTCGCCGATTAATTATGTTATTCAACGGCGGATGACGGAAGCAAAATTTTCGCTGACGAATACGGAAGCGTCGTTAGCGGAAATCTCGTGGCGGGTAGGGTATGAAAATGTTGATCACTTTGCCAAACTCTTTCAGCGACATGTAGGCTGTACTCCCAGCGATTATCGTAAGCAGTTTAAAAATAATCTGACCGAGCAGGAATGCCTGCAGCCGGAAGTCTGATTTTCTGGCGTAAGTCCGGATAGCGTTTATCCGCTATCCGGATGACAGAACGGCTTACTTGTTTTGATAATCTTTTAGGATCTGACGTCCTGCGACGTAGATCATGATTTCATCGGTGCCACCGCCAATGCGTTCACAGCGCACATCACGCCAGAACCGGGATACACGGGCTTCATCGGTATAACCCAGACCACCCATTATCTGAATCGCGTCGTCGATAACTTCCATCGCTGTGCGGGCGCAGTACAGTTTTGCCAGCGCCGCACTGGTACGCAGTGATTGTTCCTGATCGGCCTGCCAGGCGACTTTCAAAACCATATTGCGCATGTTTTCGATTTTAACCGCCATCAGTGCCAGTTTTTCCTGGATCATCTGGTTATGGCCAATCGGTTTACCAAAGGCGATACGCTGGTTGGCGTAACGTGCGGCATCCTCGAAAGCGCATTCGGCAAAGCCGGTGCTGCGTGCTGCGTTGATCAATCGCTCCATTTCGAAGTTGTACATCACGTTGAGGAAGCCCATACCTTCTTCGCCGACCATATCACTTTCGTCAACTTCAACGTCATCAAGATAGACTTCGCAGGTACTTAACATGTGCCAGCCGATTTTATGCAGCGGATTAACTTTGATGCCGGGTTTCTTCGAATCCACCCACCACAGGGTAAAGGCTTTCTTCGGATCTTTCGGCTCGGGATCGCGAGCCAGGACCAGCATATACGGGTACTCTTTGGCACCGGTAATAAAGGTTTTTTGCCCGTTAAGGTACACCTTGCCGTTTTTGCGGATGTAGCTGGTGGTGGCACTGTTGTTATCTGAGCCAGCGCCCGGTTCGGTTAACGCCAGCGCATAGGCTGGATCGCCTGTCTCCATAGTGCTTTCAGCTGTTTTACGTAACTGCTCCGCGGAGCCAAAACGGCGCATACTGTGGATACACTGACCGTTAGTGATCAGAAAGGCAGGCGCACCACATTTTGAGACTTCCATCAGTGCCAGCATTTGCGTGACGTAATCTGCCGGAATGCCACCGAACTCTTCCGGCACGCCCAGCATCGAAATGCCGTTATCCGCAAGCGCGCGCATAAATTCTTTAGGGTAGGTGGAAGTTTGATCACAGGTGCGGAAATATTCTTCCGGGAAATTACTGGTGATCAGTTCCCGAATGCTGGCAAGCAGCAGCTCTTGTTCTTCAGTTAATGAAAAGTCCATCTGGGTACTCCTTTTAATTGGCAGCGTCGGGCAAAACAAAACCCATCGTGGCATCGATAAATAATCTTTCGTCCATCAGTTTCAGGTCTGGAGAAATAACGGGAGTGAAATCCATTTTGTCCAAAATGTCTTCTTGTAAAGAAACACCCGGGGCAATTTCCACTAAATGGAGACCGTCTTCTTTTAACGTAAATACGGCGCGCTCGGTGATGTAACGCACATCCAGTCCACGTTCGAGGGCAATTTTTCCACTGAAGGTGATTTCAGGTAATTCTCTAACGAATTTCTTCACCCGACCTTCCTGCACGATATTCAATTTGCCGTCGGCAACATCTGTTTTCAGACTTCCGGCTGTCAGGGTGCCGCAGAAAATAATTTTCTTCGAGGTGGCGCTGATATCAATAAAACCGCCAGTGCCCATGATCTTGCCATTAAATTTATGCACACCGACGTTGCCGTGCTGATCGACTTCGGCAAAGCTTAAATAGCACACATCCAGGCCGCCACCATGGTAGAAGTCAAACTGGGAGGTCATATCCAGAATAGCGCGGGTATTGACGTTGGCCCCAAAAGCGATGCCCTGCGAGGTAATACCGCCGATTGGCCCGGTTTCAACCGTCAGTATGAAGTCATCGGCACAGCCTTCTTCACGCGCGACGAGACCAATACCATCGGCAATTCCTACGCCAACGTTACCCACTGCACCTTTCCGCATTTCGAACAGCGCACGTCTGGCTACCAGTTTACGTTGGTTAAGCGGCAGGGCAGTTTGCAGGCTGTCATCAAGGATGAAATCGCCTGAAATAAAGCGGTTAACCGGCGCTCCGCCATACAGCTGAGTCTGTTCAGGATCGATAACGACGATATCCACCAGATAGCCAGGGATCCGCACTGCTTTAGGGTGCAGTGTGGCTTTCTTCACCATTTTTTGTACCTGCATCATGACGATGCCGCCGTTGTTATGCACGGCCTGCGCGATGACCAGCGCATCGAGATACATCACTTCGTCTTCAAAGGTGGCGTAGCCTTCGCTGTCACAGGTGGTGGCACGAATAAAGGCGATATTCGGTGCAATGGCTTTGTAGTAGAGATACTCTTTGTTATCAATTTCTACCAGTTTGATCAGATCTTCGGTGGTCACTTCATTGAGTTTGCCACCTTGTTGGCGAGGATCGACAAACGTGCCAATGCCGATATCACTCAAAATACCTGGCTGATGGGCCGCAGAGGCACGCAGGGTTTGAGTTAATACGCCTTGCGGATAGTTGTAGGCTGCAATTTTATTTTGTTCCGCGAGGTCGGATATACGTGGGGATTGCCCCCAATGGCCGCACAACGCCCATTTAACTAAACCTTCCTGAGCCAGTGGACTAATCCCCCGGTCTGCGCGGTCGCCCAGTCCTGTCGGGCTAATTAGCGACAAATTACGTGGGGATTGGCTATTTTTATATTTCTCAGCCAGTGCATTAATTAATGTTGTGGCCTCAAGTATCCCACCGCCAGCGCCTAATACGCAGAGTGTGGCTTCATCCGGAATATAATTAATTGCGTCAGCTGCAGATAGTACCGGTACCCGACCATCTAAACGTGTTGGTCTTGAAAGTTTCATATAAACTCCAGGTTATATTCGTGCGAATACCTATCGCTATATTCGATAATAGTGTTTTGCGTTATTTGAAAATATTTAATCGTCTGCCAGATATTCGTGGCAAAACGAATATCTGGGGCAGGGCGTTATTTATTGCAATTTAAAAATATTCGGCTATTAAGCTTGGTGTAATATTGTCAGAACGGTACGTAGATCGGTTACGGAGATTTGTCCTGGGGCCGAGGCTTTTTTCACCGCACCAAACGTCGCCGCTGAACCGAAGACTTCACCGGACAGTCGTGAGATCACACCGGTTTTCGCCATTGACATGGTAATAATAGGGCGGTCGGCGTAGCGTTCCTGCATCTCCAGCGTTGCGCTAAGCAATGTCAGCACATCCGTTTTGCTTTGCGGCATCAACGCGATTTTGGGAATATCTGCACCAAGTTCCTGCATTTTACGCAGTCGCTGGACAATATCATCGGCTGCAGGTGTCTTGTGAAAATCATGGTTCGACATAATAACGAAGACATTTTTCGCGTGTGCATGCTCGACGGTGGCTTTAACCAGGTCATCACCGGTGAAAAGCTCCAGGTCGATCATATCCACCAGACCGCTGTCCACTGCTGAACGATTTAATGCAATATAGTTTTCGACGGACAGTGCCTGTTCACCACCTTCCTGTGCACTACGGAAGGTGAACAGCAACGGTTTATCAGTTATCACATCACGGATCGCACGTGCGGCTTCCAGTACTGCGTCAATGGAAGCGACATCGGCGAAATGGTCAACACGCCATTCCAGAATGTCGAAATCCGCTTCGCGATAGGCCAGTGCTTCGCTTTTTACCGTTGAGATGTCTTTACCCATCAGTGAGACAATGATCTTCGGCGCACCCTCGCCAATCACGAGGTTTCTTACGGTTACGGTTTTCATTGATTACCCTTTAACTATTCACAAATACTGCCCATCAGGCTGTAAAACCCATAACCTGTTTGACATACTCCAGCGGGAAATCTTTCCCGGTCCAGAGCTTGAACTGCTCAGCCCCTTGCCACAACAACATGCCGTAACCATCAATCGTTTTGCAACCGGCATGTTGTGCCTGTTGCAACAACTTGGTCATATGCGGGTTATACACACATTCGGTCACCAGCAGTTCCGGGCGAAGCAGGGAAACGTCGGTCACAATAGATTCGTTATCTAGCGGTTTCATGCCGACTTTCGTGCCGTTGGTCAAAATATCCGCGCTGGCGAGAGCCTCGGCAAAAGCCTGGCGATCGGCAAGGTCGATAACGGTGACAACGCAGTCGGTGTTTTCATTAACACGTTTGGCGAATGCCTGCGCCTTTTCAAAGAACTCATCTTTACGGTTAAAGATCTTAATTTCTTTGATGCCTTCAATGGCTGCCTGAGCGCCAATGGCTGTAGACGCGCCGCCCGCGCCCAACAGTACCATGGTTTTACCCTTAATATCGAAGCCGCTTTCTTTAATCGCGCGAATATGGCCGGTGCCGTCGGTGTTGTAACCACGCAGGTAGCCATCATCATTAACGATGGTGTTGATTGCGCCAACCAGTTTGGCGGCAGGCGTCAATTCATCAACATATTCACAGGCCAGCTGTTTATTGGGCATGGAAACCCCGGTACCGCGCATTTTTAACGCTTTTAAACCGGCAATGGCATTAGCAAATGTTGAGTTATCGACTTCAAATGCCATGTAGGTAAAAGGCAGCCCTGCTTTTTCTAATGCTTTATTTTGCATTTCAGGGGACAGACTGTGTCTGATAGGGTAGGCCATCAGACCAATCAGTTCATATTTTGCAGTTACGTCCATTTGATACTCCTTCTAAACAATTTATTGAAAATAACGTTCGCCCAACCGCACATCGTTTTTGGGGATATCAAATACGCGGTAATAGCGAATAAAGACGATGATGGCGGTGATGAATGCCAGCAGAGCAAATGCAAGGTCCAGCAAGATGATGTATTGCAGGCCGATGTTAGAAAGGTATCCGGTGATCAGTGGGATAATAAAGTTGGCTACACCACCCATCATCATATAAACACTGGTGACTTTGGCTTTGCTCTTCGGGAAAAACTCCGACATCACCGAGACACCGAGCTGTAAAATACCGCCAGCAGCAGAGAAGCCAATCAGAAACGATCCTGCGTTACAAACCAGCGGCGAGGGGTACAAATAAATGACCGCAGCGGTAATGCTTGCCAAACCGGCGTTAAAAACGTTAGCCCAAATGGGGCGAACCATTTTCTTCAGGAGGGCAGCAAAGATGAATACGCAGACCAGCGATCCCATGCTGTAGTAAGAGATGGTTTTTAAGGCGTCAGTTTCTGCCATGCCAGCAAATGCCATGGCATATTTCGGCATCCAAACCACGATGACATAAAAGGTTGAGAATGCGGCAACCCCAAACAGCACGGAAGCGACACCTTCCAACCAGACCAGGGGTTTACTGTTCATCTGTGGCAGATCTTTGGCGAGACCCGCGTCCACCATCTGGCTGGGAAAGCGACTTTTTAACAGCATCAGGGTGATGACCACGAACAGGACACCCGGGATGATGACCGCATAGCCGTACCAGACATGGTTGAGCAGCATGGTACTGACGATGATGGGGTAAATCATCTGGCCAAACGACACCATGGCTTTAACCAGAATAACCGCCGAGCCGGATGCTTTAGGGAAACATTCCATTAACGCAGGATAACCACCGGTATCCAGCGCTGAATTTGCTACGCCAACGCATACAGCCAGAATAAAGGCAATCATCAGATTGGGGCTGGCGGGAATACCGAAGAAGAACAGCATATATAGAACAACGCCTAACAGAATGATAGCCCGGCGACCGAACTTATCTGATAGAACGCCAAAGAATAAAATACTGACCAGTCGACCAAGACCAATACCGGAAATTAGATAGGCAATTCCTGCATTATCGGTTGAAAACTTTTCAGCCAGGGAGGTCATGTTTTGCGCCAGTGTGATGACGCTAATACCGTGTAAAAAATAACTTAAATAAATACAGGTTATCGCCAGAAGAAATGGCGTTTTAAAGGTCTTTTTCTGAGACATTTTTTCACAACTCCTTGCGGATTTTAAAATTATTCTGTGCTCGTCGGTGTAGTTTAAATTTCGGCGACCTTGTAATTAATATACCAGGCAGTAGTTATTGTACCTACATAGCATGGCGTTTAAGTTACCAGGTATATTGCATATCAAACTGTGAAACCTAATTCGTCAGACCGACGTTTTGCCGTTATTTTAAAAATACGTCCAATTATTTTGCAGAAGAGGGGAACAATATTGCATCCGCGCTATTGCGCGAGCGGAGCCATGTTTAACTGACGCTTTGCTGCAAGTCGGCTGCGATAACCAATAAACAGTGCCAGCAGGAAGCCGAGCGCAGCAATGCCTGCATCAAACCACATGATGTGCGCAATACTGGTTTCGGAGAGCCTGGCGGTAATCAGTGGGATTGTGAAGGTCGCGATACTGCCCGCGCTGTAGTAAATACCGGTAGCTTTACCTTTCGCATGCGGAAAGCGAGCAGCCATTAGCGTTAGACCGATTTGTACGACGCCACCAGCTGAAGAGAACCCGATGACAAAGGCGAATGTAATCACGACCCAGGTTGTTGGATGCAGGCAAACCGCCAGCAGCGCGACAAAGGAGATAAAGGTGTACAGCATTAACAGAGATGTTGCACGACCCGCTTTTCTCGCCAGGGGAGCAGTAATGAATACGCACAACAGCGAACCACAGGTGTAAATACTTAACAGCTTGATAGATAACGTATACGGCATACCGGCGACAAACTGACCATACTGTGCCAGCCACTGGCTAACCAGATAAAATGTGGCCATCGAGATATAGCCATACAACGTGTAACTCCCCAGATCGAGAAGGGAACAACGGTGCTCTGGTTGGATCGGTTCCTGTAAAACGGATGATGGCGTGATGGAATGCTTCGGTCCAGGATGTGCAGGAAAGCGGCAACGAAACAAAAATATGCCGTTGACTGCCATAATTCCCGCCGCCAGCAAGAAGGACCAGCCAAACCAGAGTTCAGCCCACACCAGCAGGCTGATAACCATCGGCAACAGAAACTGGCCGCTGGACACAAAGGCTTTAATCAGAATATTGGCGGTGCTGGGCGAGCGGGGGAAGGCTTCCATCAGGCTGGGGTAGGTTCCGGCATCAAGAAAACTGTTTGCCATTCCCGCTAAAAAACCAAAGGCGTAGGCAATCACAATGCTATGAGTATTGATGATGCCAAAAAAGAAGATTAGGTAGCAGATCATGCCAAAAATGATAAACGGTCTGCGGCCATAGCGATCGGAGAGCATGCCTGCAACTAATAGAACGCTTAACCGACCGATACCAAGGGAGGAGATGACAATCGAGACCCCCGCTGCATTAGTTTGCCACTGTTGTTCAAGTGAGGACATATTGAGGGACATTAGAATGACCCCCATACCGTGTACCAGGTAATTAAGGTACAGCCCTATCGCAGTGGAGAAATAGGTGTTTTTCATAATGTGTTACTCAGCGAAGAGGCTAAATGGATGTTGTGTTCTGTGTCGCGTAGGGCGTGTTAGCCCAAATAGTATGCAGACTGCGCGTGAGCGAGGGCATATTGTCGGGTGCCCGTGTTGCAACGTAGTGGTGACGTTATAACCGCTTAACACAAACGCTCAAGGTTGTGTGCATAGAGTTCCACAGCAGCCGATTGATAGATTTTCCAGTCGAGAAAATTGTCGTGGCTATAAACTGCCTGAAAAGAAACCAGATCGGGGAAAAAACGCATCGTGTTATTACCGATACGATTATTTATTTTTTCGATGATCGCGTTAATTCTTAACTTTCTCTTTGCTTTCATTTCTGTACAAATGCGCGCGATGTTTTCTGGGATTTCTTTTTCACCGCTTTCCCATTGTTGCCAGGCGACAATGTCGCCATCCCGCGCGATATACGCGGCGCTTTCTTCCACCGTCATAGCAAAAATATGGCGGATAGCCTGCAATTCTAATGCGTTCATTATTTAATCACTTCATAAAAGACAGTGGAATAGTAATAACATTAATGTGGATATTTCGGCTTGAAGAGAGTCACAGTATCTTGTGCAATATTATTTGTTATTAATCTGTGAAGTCGGTGCATTTGGTGTGAGAGTGAAATAAAGCAATGGGCTAGCTGATGCGATGTAGGTCGTTAGGGGGAGAGTTCAGGATAAAAAAAAGCCCATCGTGGGAGATGGGCAAAGACTACACACAGCAATTCGTTATTTCACTCAGGGGATTTCCATGCTTATAAATCAATGTGTTGATCTAAAGCCTTGGGGTAATAGTAGGCATGCTGCTTTTTCACGTCGATCAGATTCATCTCAATAGTTTAAAAACTGTAAAGAATTTGCGACATAAATGAGTATTCACACAGGGCTGGCGTTGGATTCGGTTCGGGGAGCTGTGATGCGATTATAAGCAATATTAAACAATCAGGCGGCAATGTTGCCGCCTGATGCTGTACTACTTATTGCTTTCGATTTCAGCGATTTCTTCGAGGATTTGGTCCGGGTCGGTGCCCGGTGCAGGGGCTTCGTTGACCCATGCGGAGAACAGGCGCCATGAAACAGCCAGCACCACTGGGCCGATAAACAGACCAATCATACCGAATGCAATCAACCCACCGATCACCCCGGAAAGAATGAGGATCAATGGCAAATCAGCACCCATACGAATCAGCATGGGACGAATAACGTTATCCAGTGTTCCGACCACACCGCTCCACACAAGTAGCACCGTGCCCCAGGTAGAGTCACCTGTCCAGTAAAGCCAGATAATAGCTGGAACCAGCACCGGTAAAGGTCCCAGTTGCACCAGACAGGAGAGGATCATCAACACCGCCAGTAGTGTAGCGTAAGGTACCCCCGTTACCGCCAGACCAATGCCACCGAGGACGGCCTGCACCAGCGCCGTGACGACCACGCCTAATGCAACCGCACGAATGGCCTGTGCTGCCAACAGAATTGCAGCGTCACCGCGTTTCGATGCAAGACGGCAGGCGAAGTGGCGAATACCTAGCGCCACCTGCTCACCGCGCCAGTACAGCAGGGCGCTGAATAGCAACATCAAGCCACAGTGCATCATAAAGCGGCCAATATGCGCGGCCTGGCCAACAAACCAGGTGGTTGTGGTACCGATATAGGGACGAACCTTAGCCATGATAGCCGAACCGCCCATATCCAACAGGCTGTGCCATGCGCCATAGAGTTTGGCACCCACCAGAGGAATACTGTTTAACCACGCCAGATCCGGCAGCGTCATATCACCGGCGGTAACGGCATGAATCAGAGGACCACTGCCATCAACGATGCTGTTGACCAACAGAGCGATAGGAATAATGAATAACAGAACTAACAACAGGGTCATCACCAGCACGGCAAGCGAACGGCGTCCCCACAGCAATTTTTGTATACGTATCAGGATGGGCCAGGTCGCAATGACCACCGTACCTGCCCAGGCAAAACCGAGGATAAAGGGTTGCACAATCCAGAGACAGGCCACAATCATGATGGCTAAAAACAGCACCGATAGCAGCACTTGTGCAATATCCCTGGGCTGACGGAAATTTACCATAAATACTTTTCACCTTTGTCTTTGCGTCAGAACGTTGACGCGACGTGAACACGTTAATCACACTCTATAATGATGAGCAATTTCAGCGGTTTTGAACAGGCGGATTCTGCCTGTAAATCTGCTGAGCGTATTAGAAAAAAATGTGATACAACAAACAAAGCAACACGCAAACGATTAAATTCACAACACAGACCGCAGGAAAGGGTCACTATAATGATTCCACAAATTTCTCAGGCGCCAGGTGTCGTTCAACTGGTGCTCAATTTTTTGCAGGCGCTGGAGCAGCAAGGGTTCACGGGCGATACGGCAACGAGCTATGCCGATCGTCTGACAATGTCGACGGATAACAGTATCTATCAGCTTCTGCCTGATGCCGTGGTGTTTCCTCGTTCGACGGCTGATGTGGCACTTATCGCTCGCCTGGCGTCAGAGCCGCTCTTTTCGTCGTTGATTTTTACCCCTCGCGGTGGCGGCACAGGCACCAACGGTCAGGCGCTTAATCAGGGCATTATTGTTGATATGTCCCGTTACATGAGCCGCATCATCGAAATCAATGTGCAGGAAGGTTGGGTGCGGGTAGAGGCGGGGGTGATAAAAGATCAGCTTAACCAATATCTGAAACCCTACGGCTATTTCTTTGCGCCTGAATTGTCCACCAGTAACCGGGCGACGTTGGGGGGAATGATCAACACCGACGCTTCCGGGCAAGGTTCGTTGGTCTACGGTAAAACCTCCGATCACGTGCTGGGTATCCGCGCGGTATTGATGGGCGGGGATATTCTCGATACCCAGCCGATGCCGGTTGAGTTTGCCGAAATGCTCGGTAAAGACAATACGGCGATTGGGCGTATCTATAAAACGGTGTATGAACGGTGCCGCGATAACCGACAGCTGATCATTGATAAGTTTCCCAAGCTCAATCGCTTCCTGACCGGCTACGACCTGCGGCACGTCTTCAATGATGCGATGACCGAGTTTGATTTAACCCGCATCCTTACGGGGTCTGAAGGTACGCTGGCATTTATCACCGAAGCCCGCCTTGATATCACGCCGCTGCCTAAAGTTCGGCGATTGGTCAACGTCAAATACGATTCGTTTGACTCTGCATTGCGTAATGCGCCGGTGATGGTAGAGGCGCGTGCGCTGTCGGTCGAAACCGTCGATTCCAAAGTGCTTAATCTGGCGCGGGAAGATATTGTCTGGCACTCCGTCAGCGAATTGATTACCGATGTCCCGGATAAAGAGATGCTCGGGCTGAATATCGTCGAGTTTGCGGGTGACGATGAAGCATTAATTGATTCGCAGGTCAGTGCGCTGTGTGAACGCCTGGACGGGCTAATTGCCCGGCAGGAAGCCGGTGTGATTGGCTGGCAACTGTGTACCGAACTGGCCGGCGTAGAGCGCATCTACGCCATGCGGAAAAAGGCCGTTGGTCTGCTGGGTAATGCCAAAGGCTCTGCGAAGCCGATTCCGTTTGCCGAAGATACCTGCGTACCGCCGGAACACCTGGCCGACTATATTGCCGAGTTCCGTGCGCTACTCGATAGCCATGGCCTGAGCTATGGCATGTTTGGTCACGTGGATGCCGGGGTACTGCACGTCAGACCCGCGCTGGATATGTGCGATCCGCAGCAAGAAGTGCTGATGAAACGCATCTCTGATGATGTGGTGGCACTGACGGCAAAATACGGTGGCCTGCTGTGGGGCGAACACGGGAAAGGTTTCCGTGCTGAGTACAGCCCGGCATTCTTTGGCGAGGAACTGTATCGCGAACTGCGCAAAGTGAAGTCGGCGTTTGATCCGCAAAACCGGCTCAATCCGGGGAAAATTTGCCCTCCGGAAGCCATCGATGCGCCAATGATGAAAGTGGATGCGGTTAAACGTGGGACTTACGATCGTCAAATCCCGCTGGCCGTTCGACAGGAGTGGCGTGGAGCAATGGAGTGTAACGGCAACGGGTTATGCTTTAACTTCGATGCGAAAAGCCCGATGTGTCCGTCGATGAAAATTAGCCTCAATCGCATTCACTCGCCAAAAGGGCGGGCAACGCTGGTACGGGAATGGTTACGCCTGTTGGCCGATCGTGGGATCGACCCCGTGAAACTGGAAAAAGAGTTGCCAGAAAAACGTGCCAGTTTACGTACGCTAATCGCCCGTACCCGCAACAGCTGGCATGCACGTAAGGGCGAGTATGATTTCTCGCATGAAGTGAAAGAGGCGATGTCCGGGTGTCTGGCATGTAAAGCGTGTTCGACGCAGTGCCCGATAAAAATTGACGTTCCGGAATTCCGCTCGCGCTTCCTGCAGCTGTATCACACGCGCTATCTGCGCCCGCTCCGCGATCATATGGTCGCCACCGTTGAGAGTTATGCACCGCTAATGGCGCGCGCACCTAAAACGTTCAACTTTTTCATCAATCAACCGCTGGTACGTAATCTGGCTAAAAAACACATCGGCATGGTGGATTTGCCGCTGTTGTCTGCGCCATCATTACAACGACAGTTGGTCGGGCATCGTTCGGCCAATATGACGCTGGAACAGCTTGAAGCTCTCAGCCAGGAACAAAAAGCCCGTACGGTGCTGGTGGTGCAGGACCCTTTCACCAGCTATTACGATGCACAGGTAGTGGCTGATTTCATCCGACTGGTAGAAAAATTGGGTTTACAGCCGGTGCTGTTGCCATTCTCGCCTAACGGTAAAGCGCAGCATATAAAGGGCTTTTTAAACCGGTTTGCGAAAACGGCGAAAAAGACCGCTGAATTCCTCAACCGGGTGGCAAAGCTGAATATCCCGATGGTCGGTGTCGATCCGGCGCTGGTGCTATGTTATCGCGATGAATACAAGCTGGCGCTCGGCGAGCAGCGCGGTGATTTCCATGTCTTACTGGTCAATGAGTGGTTATCGGCTGTACTGGCGTCACAACCGTCGGTCGCTGTTGGTGGTGAACCGTGGTACTTCTTCGGACACTGTACCGAAGTGACCGCTCTGCCGGGAGCACCTGCGCAGTGGGCCGCGATTTTTGCCCGGTTTGGGGCCAAACTGGAAAATGTCAGCGTGGGGTGCTGCGGGATGGCGGGTACGTATGGCCATGAAGTGAAGAATCACCAGAACTCTTTAGGGATCTATGAGTTATCATGGCACCAGGCAATGCAACGATTGCCGCGTAACCGTTGTCTGGCTGCCGGGTATTCATGTCGCAGCCAGGTTAAACGCGTAGAAGGCACGGGCGTTCGCCACCCATTACAGGCATTACTGGAGATTATAGGATGATCTGGAAACGTGAAGTCACACTCGAGGCGCTCAACGCCATGGGTGAAGGAAATATGGTAGGGCTGCTCGATATTCGTTTTGTGCATATCGGCGACAATACTCTGGAAGCCACAATGCCCGTGGACCATCGCACCAAACAACCCTTTGGTTTGTTGCACGGCGGGGCGTCTGTCGTGCTGGCTGAAAGCATTGGCTCGGTGGCTGGATATCTGTGTACGCAGAGCGATCAGAAAGTGGTGGGCCTTGAGATTAACGCCAACCACGTTCGTTCTGCACGTGAAGGGCTTGTCAGAGGGGTGTGCAGCCCTGTGCATACCGGTTCACGTCATCAGGTGTGGCAAATCGAAATCTTCGATGAGCAGGGCCGGTTATGCTGCACCTCGCGACTGACGACTGCTATTTTGTGATGCATGTTGAGTTTGGTCATTATCTGCGCAGGTAATGGTGTTATACTGTGCAGGTTCTGAACACAAGCGAGGATGATATGTCTACCCAATTAGACCCGGCCCAACTGGCAATAGAATTTTTACGTCGTGATAAAACCGATCTTTCACCGGCTAAGTACCTGAAAAGACTGAAACAATTAGAGCTGGAGTTTGCCGATTTATTAACGCTCTCTTCGACTGAACTGAAAGAAGAAATCTATTTTGCCTGGCGCCTGGGCGTTCATTGATTCCGGTATGCCTGTCGTAATAAAAACCCCGACACATGTGTTCGGGGTTATTTTTTGCCTTAAACCTTGTTTACCACTTCATCTCACCGGTATTCACTTTCGCACTCAGTTCCAGAGAGCTTTCGTCTGCAAGGCCAGGCCATGCTGTGGTCATTGTTTTTATCACGTAGGCTGAACCTTTTTTCGCGCCCAGCGCCTGTTCAAACGACTGAAGGTAATCCTGGGTGAAGCGAATTGCTTTATCACCCGCCGGGCGTTCGCCAATATAATGACCTGGAACCACCTGGGCAGGATGTAATTGCTGCATTTCGCTCAGCACGTTACGCCATGCCATGCGCTCAGCCGATGACTGCGTGTCCGCTGTCCAGACGTGAATACCTGAAGCGATACCGGTTCCGCCAATGATGGCGCGGTTCGCAGGGATCCAGACATATGCCGCATAGTCATTAGGATGGCGTAATTCCAGCGTTTCGCCATCAACCGTAAAGCGTGTTTGCGTGATGGCCTGCGGTACAGTGAGCGAAGTGGGGACACCGTCTTTCATCTGTGGGCCCCAGAACTGTAATTTGGCTTCTTTGGTGGCACGGATATGATCCACCACGTGCGGCGTAGCCAGCACGTTGACACCTGGGAAGGCTTTGACGAGTGGCTCAAGGCCAAAATAGAAATCCGGATCGCCAGACGTGATCACAATGGCTTTCAGCGTCTTACCGCTGGAGCGAATCATTTGCACCAGTTTTTCACCGTCTTTGGTGCTGAATTGGGCATCAAACAAAATGGCTTCTTTCGGGCCGGACACCAGCGTAGAAGAGACCGGGAAAATAGCCTTTTCCTGCGGATTATAGACATCCAACTGTAGCGGAGCGGCAAATGCCGAAGAGGCAAACAGGGGTAACAGCATAGCCAGTGTATTGATTTTCATAACGGGGAACCTTGTGCAGGACATTGTCTTTTGATCGTTCCTGTATTTTAAGGAAATTCGGATCTGTTAGAATTCCCTTATCAGGACATGCTGAGTTTCATAAAACGATCGGATGGGATGCAATGGACAGAGTCATGGCGGCAACCGTTTTTAACCACATCTGTGATTTAGGCAGTTTGAGTGCCGCCGCGCGTGCGCTGGGGCTTTCCCGACCGATGGTCAGTCGCTATCTGGATGAGATGGAAAAGTGGACCGGGGCGCGGCTTATCCATCGTTCGTCACGACGGTTGACAATCACACCTGCCGGCGAAGAAGCGTTGGTGAAAACCCGCACCCTGGCACAGCTTTCGCGAGATATCGGTGCCGCCGGGCTCGCGCAAACCCCATCGGGCACGCTACGGGTAGCGTGTGCACATTTTACTGCCATACATATTCTGGCGCCGGTGCTGCCCGCGTTTCTTGCTCGCTATCCTGAACTCCGCATTGAAGTTGAGATCAACAATCAACCGGTAAGCCTGGTTGGGGAGCGTATCGATGTGGCGATCCGCATCACGGAAAATCCCGAGCCCGGAACGATTGCACGGCGCTTAGGGGATTGTGACTCGGTGTTATGTGCCTCCGTGGATTACCTTAACCAGCATGGCATCCCAAAAACCGTCGACGATCTTGCGCAGCATAATTGCCTTTATTACAGTGGATTTGCCGGAAAGTCATGGCACTTTCTGGATGCGCAAGGGCAAGCTGTCACGGTGGCCATTAAAGGGAATTTAAGCGCCGGTATCTCGTCACTGCTATGTGAATCCGCCCTGGCGGGGATGGGGATTGCGTTGGTTCCTGAGCAGGAGGCGAGAGAAGGGCTGGCGCAGGGGAGATTAATACGACTTCTCCCTCAACTACAGCCTAAACGCCTGCCGATTTATGGTTTATATCTTTCCCGCGATCACCAGCCTGCGGGGTTGCGGCTGTTGCTGGACGAACTGAATGAGACACAGCGCTAACTATGTGATTGAGCGTGTTTATAAAATAGTCAAAGCGCAATTTGTGTTAAAAAAAATTTATCAGTGTATGAGATTATTCTGATCGCCCCTTCAAGAGCTAAGCCATTGTGAGTGCCGGAGATAAGCGCCGGATGGGGCCGGAACCCTTAAGTCTGCCAGCATGCAGACTTAAGGGTTTTTTATGGCCCACATGCGTTTTGAATCGCATTGTTCCCCCGTAGTCATCCCCACCTATCCCTTAAATAGACATTATCTATACATCTTTTAGCATTTGACCTGCCGGAACGATTACATATTCATAATCTATTATTAATCAATGTATTGAACAAAAAAATCCATCCCTGTTAACCCTCGCCGCAGGGTCTATGCTTAATAAAAGTCGTCAAAAAGGGCGGTTAACCCGAATGCCCCTGCTGTTGAGGGGTTGAAGTGATAATCATTATCACTAACATGGTGTTATAGCTTGAAAGCTAATGACTCGAGGTAACCCTATGGAATTGCATTCAGGAACATTTAATCCCAACGATTTTGCGTGGCGCGGGCTGACGTTAACGCCAGCGGCAGCGGCGCATATCCGTGAACTGGTGGCAAGGCAACCCGATATGTTGGGCGTGCGGTTAGGCGTGAAACAAACCGGATGCGCGGGATTCGGCTATGTGCTGGACACCGTCAAGCAACCCGAGAAAGACGATCTGCTATTTGAAACAGAGGGCGCCAGACTTTATGTCCCGTTACAGGCGATGCCGTTTATCGATGGAACTGAAGTCGATTTCGTTCGTGAAGGATTAAATCAGTTATTTAAATTTCATAACCCGAAAGCCCAGAACGAATGTGGCTGTGGCGAAAGCTTTGGGGTATAGGCGGTACTATGTCTCGTAACACTGAAGCAACTGACGATGTCAACACCTGGGCTGGCGGGCACCTCAATTACAAAGAGGGGTTCTTTACCCAACTCAAAACCGATGAACTGGCCAAAGGGATCAACGAAGAGGTTGTCCGGGCAATTTCGGCAAAACGAAATGAACCTGATTGGATGCTGGAATTCCGTCTGAATGCGTTTAACGCGTGGCTGACGATGGAAGAACCACACTGGCTAAAAGCGCACTATGACAAACTGAACTACCAGGACTATAGCTATTACTCTGCACCTTCTTGCGGTAACTGTGATGAAACCTGCGCCTCTGAGCCGGGAGCGGTTCAGCAAACGGGCGCGAATGCGTTTTTAAGCAAAGAGGTTGAAGACGCGTTCGAGCAGCTTGGCGTGCCGGTCCGTGAAGGAAAAGAAGTGGCGGTGGATGCCATTTTCGATTCGGTGTCAGTCGCGACGACCTACCGCGATAAGCTGGCGGAACAGGGTATTATTTTCTGCTCGTTCGGCGAGGCCATTCACGATCATCCTGAACTGGTAAAAAAATACCTCGGTACCGTCGTCCCGGGGAATGACAATTTCTTTGCCGCGCTGAATGCGGCGGTGGCATCGGACGGCACGTTTATTTATGTGCCGAAAGGTGTGCGCTGCCCAATGGAACTGTCGACTTATTTCCGTATCAATGCAGAAAAAACCGGACAGTTTGAACGCACGATTCTGGTGGCGGATGAGGGGAGTTACGTCAGCTATATCGAAGGTTGTTCGGCTCCGGTACGTGACAGTTACCAGCTGCATGCGGCGGTGGTTGAGGTGATCATCCATAAAGATGCTGAGGTGAAGTATTCAACGGTACAAAACTGGTTCCCCGGCGATGGCAATACCGGCGGCATCCTGAATTTCGTGACCAAACGTGCGCTGTGTGAAGGTGAAAACAGCAAAATGTCATGGACGCAGTCAGAGACCGGTTCAGCCATTACCTGGAAATACCCGAGCTGCATTCTGCGCGGTGATAATTCGATCGGCGAATTCTACTCCGTTGCGCTGACCAGCGGGCATCAGCAGGCTGATACTGGCACTAAAATGATTCACATCGGCAAGAACACGAAATCGACCATTATCTCGAAAGGAATTTCTGCCGGACATAGCCAGAACAGCTATCGTGGCTTAGTGAAAATTATGCCTACCGCCACTAACGCCCGTAACTACACCCAATGTGACTCAATGTTGATTGGTGCGGACTGTGGGGCGCATACCTTCCCGTATGTTGAGTGCCGTAACAACAGCGCTCAGCTTGAACACGAAGCGACGACCTCGCGCATTGGTGAAGACCAACTGTTCTACTGCCTGCAACGTGGCATCAGTGAAGAAGATGCTATCTCAATGATCGTCAATGGCTTCTGTAAAGACGTGTTCTCTGAGCTGCCGCTGGAATTTGCTGTGGAAGCGCAAAAACTTCTCGCCATAAGTCTTGAACACAGCGTCGGCTAAAATTTAAGGAAAGCACATGTTAAGCATTAAAGATTTACAGGTCAGTGTGGAAGATAAGGCGATCCTGCGTGGGCTGAGTCTTGAGATTCGCCCCGGGGAAGTACACGCCATTATGGGGCCGAACGGTTCCGGGAAAAGTACGTTGTCTGCGACACTCGCCGGACGAGAAGATTATGAAGTCACGGGCGGGACGGTTGAATTTAACGGTAAGAACTTGCTGGAACTGTCACCGGAAGACCGGGCTGGTGAAGGTATCTTTATGGCGTTTCAGTATCCAGTGGAGATCCCCGGCGTCAGCAATCAGTTTTTCCTGCAAACGGCACTGAATGCGGTGCGCGGCTACCGTGGCGAAGAGTCGCTGGACAGGTTTGACTTCCAGGACCTGATGGAAGAGAAAATTGCATTGCTGAAGATGCCGGCAGATTTGCTCACCCGTTCGGTGAACGTGGGTTTCTCCGGTGGTGAGAAAAAACGTAATGACATTCTGCAAATGGCGGTGCTGGAACCCCAGCTGTGCATCCTTGATGAGTCTGACTCTGGTCTGGATATCGATGCGCTGAAAATCGTGGCAGATGGCGTGAACGCATTGCGTGACGGAAAGCGTTCGTTTGTTATTGTCACCCACTACCAGCGAATCCTCGACTATATCAAACCCGATTACGTCCACGTTCTCTACCAGGGGCGCATTGTGAAGTCCGGTGATTTTACGCTGGTTAAACAACTGGAGGAGCAAGGGTATGGCTGGCTTAGTGAACAGCAGTAACGTGCTCCAGCAGTGGCACCATCTGTTTGAAGCGCAGGGTGAGCGTCGTTCACAGCATGCGCAACAACACCTGCAACAGATGTTGCGGCTGGGGTTGCCGACGCGTAAACATGAGGACTGGAAATATACGCCGCTGGAAGGGTTAACCAACAGCCAGTTTGTCAGCCGTTTTTCTGCAATAACGTCAGCACAGTGCGACGCGCTGAGCTGCGCTATTGATGCCCTACGTCTGGTGTTTGTTGACGGTCAGTACTGCGAGGCGCTTAGCGACAGCATTGACGGCAGCGGCTTTGACATTACCGTTGATGATGCGCGTCAGGCGCTCCCTGCGGCTATCCAGCCAGAGGTGTTCCTGCATCTGACCGAAAGCCTTTCACGCAGCGTCACGCACATTCAGGTCAAACGACATCAACGTCCAGCGAAACCGCTACTGTTGATGCACATCACCCAGGGGCTGGCGGGTGATGAAGTGAATACCGCGCACTATCGCCACCATCTTGAACTGGCTGAAGGCGCAGAAGCTACCGTCATTGAGCACTATGTTAGCCTGAATGCGCATCGACATTTTACCGGCGCACGCTTAACGATGAACGTGGCGGCAAATGCCCATTTGCACCATATCAAACTGGCGTTTGAGAATCCGGTTAGCCACCATTTCGCGCATAACGATATCCAGTTAGGGGCAGATGCGACGGCGATGAGTTACAGCTTCTTACTCGGTGGTGCGGTATTACGCCATCACACCAGTACCCAGCTTAACGGGGAGAACAGCACGCTGCGCCTTAACAGCCTGGCTATGCCGGTGAAAAATGAAGTTTGCGATACCCGAACCTGGCTTGAACACAATAAGGGGTATTGCAACAGCCGCCAGTTACATAAAACGATTGTCAGCGATAAAGGCCGGGCGGTGTTTAATGGCCTGATTAACGTGGCGCAGCATGCCATTAAAACTGACGGTCAGATGACGAACAATAATTTACTGCTCGGTAAACTGGCAGAAGTGGACACCAAGCCGCAACTGGAAATCTACGCTGATGACGTGAAATGCAGCCATGGGGCGACGGTAGGGCGAATCGACGATGAACAGATGTTTTATCTGCGTTCGCGTGGGATTGGCCAGCAGGATGCCCAACAGATGATTCTCTACGCGTTTGCCGCTGAGCTGACGGAAGCCCTGAGCGATGAAACGCTGAAACAACAGGTACTGGCGCGGATAGCCCAACGCCTACCGGGAGGCGTAGCATGACATTTCCCATTGAAAAAGTACGGGCGGACTTTCCGGTCCTGACGCGTGAGGTCAACGGCTTACCGCTGGCTTACCTCGACAGTGCTGCCAGTGCGCAAAAGCCCAACCAGGTGATTGATGCTGAGGCTGAGTTTTATCGGCATGGCTATGCGGCAGTCCATCGGGGTATTCATACGCTCAGTGCCCAGGCGACGGAAAAAATGGAGAATGTACGCAAGCTGGCGTCATTGTTTATTAACGCACGTTCTGCCGAAGAACTGGTGTTTGTCCGCGGCACGACGGAGGGCATCAACCTGGTGGCGAACAGCTGGGGCAGTAGCAATGTCCGGGCGGGTGATAACATCATCATCAGTGAAATGGAACACCACGCCAATATTGTCCCCTGGCAGATGCTGTGCGCCCGTGTAGGTGCGGAACTGCGTGTTATCCCACTGAATGCCGACGGGACGTTGCAACTGGAAACGTTGCCGACGCTGTTTGACGACCGTACTCAACTGTTGGCCATTACCCACGTATCGAACGTCTTGGGCACGGAAAACCCGCTGCCGGAGATGATTGAGCTGGCGCATCAGTACGGCGCAAAAGTGCTGGTAGATGGCGCGCAGGCGGTCATGCACCACCCGGTGGACGTGCAGGCACTGGATTGTGACTTTTATGTCTTCTCCGGACATAAGCTTTATGGACCCACCGGCATTGGCGTGCTGTATGCCAGAGAGTCGCTGCTGCAGGAAATGCCACCGTGGGAAGGCGGTGGCTCGATGATAGCAACCGTCAGTCTGAGCCAGGGAACGACGTGGGCCAAAGCCCCCTGGCGTTTTGAAGCCGGAACACCGAACACCGGAGGGATTATCGGTCTCGGAGCGGCTATTGAATATGTTAGCGCGCTGGGGCTTACTGAAATCAGTGAATATGAGCAGTTCATGATGCGTTATGCACTGGAACAACTGGCGGAGGTACCTCATCTGACGCTCTACGGCCCGGAAAATCGTTTAGGCGTGATCGCCTTTAACCTGGGCAAACATCACGCGTATGACGTTGGTAGCTTTCTTGATAACTATGGAATTGCCGTTCGCACGGGGCATCACTGCGCGATGCCGTTGATGGCTTATTATCACGTTCCCGCGATGTGCCGGGCTTCCATTGCCATGTATAACACCCATGAAGAAGTGGATCGCCTGGTGACGGGGCTCAAGCGTATTCATCACTTGTTGGGATAACAGGGAGGCATTATGGCTGCGCTACCGGATAAAGAAAAACTGTTGCGTAATTTTCTGCGTTGCGCTAATTGGGAAGAGAAATACCTGTACATCATTGAACTGGGTCAGCGGCTGCCGGAATTAAATGCCGACGATCGCTGCCCGGAAAATAGCATTCAGGGATGTCAAAGTCAGGTATGGATTGTTATGCGGCAGAATGCTGAAGGTATTATTGAATTACAGGGCGACAGTGATGCGGCAATTGTGAAAGGACTTATCGCCGTCGTCTTCATTTTGTATGACCGGATGACGGCTCAGGATATTGTGAATTTTGATGTGCGTCCGTGGTTCGAAAAAATGGCGCTCGCACAGCATCTCACACCTTCACGTTCACAGGGACTGGAAGCGATGATACGGGCGATCCGCACCAAAGCCGCAACTCTTAGCTAAACTGATAAAACACGTCATCTTTCAGGCTGACTGGAATGATTCCGTGAAAGGCACCGCAATGACTCGTAGGCCGGATCGGACGCTTGCCGTCATCCGGCAATAACGCCAGGGGGGTGAGTGAGTATGAAACGCGCGTCTATTATTACGTTAATGCTGATCGGCGCTTACAGCGCTATACAGGCCGCTTGGGCGGTCGATTATCCGTTGCCTGCGGCGAATAGCCGTCTTGTTGGGCAAAATCAAACCTACACCGTGCAGGAAGGCGATAAGAATCTCCAGGCGATAGCCCGGCGTTTTGACACCGCTGCCATGCTGATCCTTGAAGCAAATAACACTATAGCCCCCGTACCCAAGCCTGGAACCCTGATTACCATTCCCTCGCAATTATTGCTACCGGATGTGCCACGCGAAGGCATTATTGTGAATCTGGCGGAACTGCGTTTGTATTACTTCCCGCCGGGAGAAAATATTGTTCAGGTATTCCCTATTGGCATTGGTTTGCAGGGGCTGGAAACACCGGTGATGGAAACCCGTGTTGGGCAGAAAATACCCAACCCGACATGGACACCTACACCGGGCATCCGTAAGCGCTCTCTGGAGCGCGGCATAACATTACCGCCGGTAGTACCTGCGGGGCCAAATAACCCGTTAGGACGCTTTGCATTGCGTCTGGCGCATGGAAATGGTGAATACCTTATCCATGGAACTAGTGCTCCTGACAGTGTTGGCCTGCGCGTAAGCTCTGGCTGTATCCGTATGAACGCGCCGGATATCAAAGCGTTGTTCGAGCAGGTGCGACCTGGTACGCCTGTCAGAGTGATCAACGAGCCGATAAAGTACTCCGTTGAGCCAAATGGTATGCGCTATGTTGAAGTGCACAGGCCGTTGTCACCGGAAGAGGAACAAAACGTTCAGACCATGCCCTATGTATTACCGGTAGGTTTTAATCAGTTCAAAGAGAATAAGGCTGTCGATAACAGTCTGGTTGAGAGAGCACTGTATCGTCGTGCGGGTTATCCCGTGACCGTTAGTGCCGGGCAGACACCTGTCGTTGCCAATGGACCAGAAGTGAAATCAGCGCAGAACGGTGCGCCAGGGGAGGATGCGCAGATGCGCACAACGCAGTAACAGGGAAGAAAATAACGGGCAAAAAAAATGGCGCACAATGTGCGCCATTTTTATTACACAGATACTATTACTTGCGGTATTTAGTAGCTGCGTTGTCCAGACGCTGGTTAGCGCGAGCTGCGTCATCTTTAGCAGCCTGAACGTCGGAACGCATTGCGTTCACGTCGTTGCTCAGCTGGTCAACTTTAGCGTTCAGAGTCTGAACGTCAGAAGACAGCTGATCGATTTTAGCGTTGCTGGAGCAACCTGCCAGCAGAGTAGAACCCAGGATTACCGCGCCCAGTACCAGTTTAGTACGATTCATTATTAATACCCTCTAGATTGAGTTAATCTCCATGTAGCGTTACAAGTATTACACAAAGTTTTTTATGTTGAGAATATTTTTTTGATGGGAATGCACTTATTTTTGATCGTTCGCTCAAAGAAGCATCGAATTGTGCAAAAACAGCTAAAAACCCGAGAGAAAACAGAAAGCTTCCATCGGATTCATCTTAGATAATCTCGGATTAGATAGTGAAATCCGATTTGATTTTTTATTAATCGTGGCTATCAAGAAAATAAAAAAAGCGCCGCAAGGGCGCTTTTTAAGCAAATTAATTCGCGATGGAATTATTACAGCACGTGAACAGATGCCGTATTGGTCGTGCCGCTCGGAACCAGTGCGCCGGAAACCATAACAACGACGTCACCTTTCTGTGCCAGACCACTTTCCAGAGCCACTTCTTTGCCCAGACGGTAGAAATCATCAGTAGAGGTGATTTCTTTAACAACCTGTGCAACGACACCTTTGCTCAGCACCAGCTGGCGAGCGGTAGTTTCATTGGTGGTCAACGCCAGGATGGTTGCATCCGGGAAGTATTTACGCACAGCACGTGCAGATTTACCGCCCTGGGTTGCCACGACGATCAGCGGAGCATCCAGTTTTTCTGCAGTTTCAACAGCACCACGGCACACCGCTTCAGTGATGCGCAGTTTACGGCTGTCATTATTGAAGTCCAGGCGGCTGGTCATCACACGGTCGGTACGTTCGCAGATGGTGGCCATGATGGTCACAGCTTCCAGCGGGTATTTACCTTTCGCGGATTCACCAGACAGCATAACGGCATCGGTACCATCGAGGATGGCGTTCGCAACGTCGCCGGCTTCAGCGCGGGTCGGACGTGGGTTTTTGATCATGGAATCCAGCATCTGGGTCGCAGTGATAACGACCTTACGTGCACGGATACATTTCTCGATGATCATCTTCTGCGCGAAGATAACTTCTTCAACCGGGATCTCAACGCCCATGTCGCCACGAGCAACCATGATGCCGTCGGACGCTTCGAGGATTTCGTCGAAGTTGTTCAGGCCTTCCTGGTTTTCAATCTTGGAGATGATCTGGATGTTTTCGCCGCCGTGTGCTTTCAGGTGCTCACGGATTTCAACGACGTCAGAACGTTTACGGATAAAGGAGGCCGCAACGAAGTCAACGCCTTGCTCACAACCGAAGATCAGGTCCTGTTTGTCTTTTTCAGCCAGTGCTGGCAGGGCAATGGAAACACCTGGCAGGTTAACGCCTTTGTTTTCACCCAGATCGCCGTTGTTCAGCACTTTACAGATAACTTTGTTACCTTCAATAGCGGTAACTTCCATGCCAATCAGGCCATCATCAACCAGTACGGTGTTGCCGACAGACAGGTCTTTTGTGAAGCCTTCGTAGGTAACAGCAACGATTTCGTTGTTGCCCACAACAGATTTGTCGGTAGTGAACGTGAAGGTCTGGCCCGCTTTCAGAGAAACGTCGTTGCCGCCTTCCAGCTTAATGGTACGGATTTCCGGACCTTTGGTATCGAGCAGAATCGCGGCTTTTTTACCGGTTTTGCTCATGACGTTGCGCAAATTCTTGATGCGCTGACCGTGTTCTGCGTAATCACCGTGGGAGAAGTTCAGACGCATGACGTTCATGCCCGCGTCCAGCATTTTGGATAACATCTCTTCGGATTCGGTTTTCGGACCGATGGTGCAAACAATTTTCGTCTTTTTCATGACAGTCTTAGTCTTTAAGTTGAGAAGGATATGGAAATCTGGCTTCCATCGCGCACGGATGGAAAGCTAAACCTGAGTTACGAAAGTTGTGATGCCTCGCTCTAAGAATAGGTGACATCGATAAAGCGTGCAGAGGAATGTGTGCTTGCGTTTCAGCCCAACGGGATGGTGAGTTTTGTAGTCGTTGAGTTTTACAGGTCAATGTGCTGAAACCATTCAAGAGACAATTGGCGCGCATTATACGCTGAAAATTATCAAAAAGGAAAATGGAAACAGCGTTTCAAAAGAGTTCTGTGCAGTTTAACAAAGAATCTGCATTAAATTGTTTCAGGTTGGTTAACAAAACACCGCCCAACGTCAGGCGGTGTTGCGCAACAAGAAAAAATAACCTGTTGCAAACTCAGTATTCAGACGACTTAGTCGAGTAGCTTTCGCCCCTCAAGATCGATATTGATGTCCTGCTTATGCGCTTTCCGATACCACAGAATCGCCAGACCGATTACAGACCAGATGCCCCCCAGCGTCAGCGCGTGAATGTTCATATTCATACAGACATAACCGATGACGACCATGCCCAGCACAGGAGAGATCACGTGAGGGAAAAGGCGACGATGTTCTTTCATCTTTACGTTGTAGAGCACAAAGACACACAGGTTTACCACAAAGAAGGCGAAAAGCGCGCCGAAGTTAACAAGGGTGGATATGGATTCAATTTTCCCGGAAAACAGGTAGCTAAGAAAGAGTGTCACAGCCCCGGTGAACAGAATGGCATAGTCAGGTGTTTTTCTTTTATTGTGTACGTGCGCCAGGAATGTGGGCAACATTTTGTCGCGCCCCATAGAGAACAGAACGCGGGATACGGCGGTTTGTGCCGTAATGATATTGCCGACCGCGCAAACGAACGCCACGATGATAGAAAATGCGACTTTAAGCCAGATACCGCCAACATCACCTGCAATCGTGAAGAAGGCTTCGTTTGTTTCAGTGCCGTCGGCAAAGCTGTCTATTTTGCCGGTGGCGAATGCGGCAAACGTCACCACAATAATAAACAGCACGGTGGCCAGGATCAGGGCGAGAAGAGTTGCCTTACTGACCGCTTTTCCGCCGCCTTCGCTTTCTTCGCTTAAGGTACTGATGGCATCAAACCCGAGGAAGTTGAGTGCCGCAACAGAGATAGCGGTAGCAATTAAGCCAGGCGTAAACCACTGAGAGTCAAAAAAGGGTTTGAAAGAGAATGACACATGACTGCTATCGAGCATCAGCAGACGCAAAATCAGCACCACAAAAATGGCCAGAATACCGAGTTGAATAAAGACCAGCAGCTTGTCGAATTTAGCCGTTTGTTGTATTCCCAAATAGTTTATGCCCGTTCCGATGGCCACATAAATTAACGGCCACACCCAAATCGGTATTTGCGGAAGTATGGCATGAACAGCAACACCGCCCAGCACGGCAACCAGCGTAGGGAATAACAGATAATCCAGCAGCAAAATCCAGCCGGTGAGAAAACCCACCGCAGGGTTGATGCACACGCCCGCATAGGTATAAGCCGACCCGGAGGAGGAGATGTGCTTTGACAATGTTGAATAGCTGTGGGCGGTAAAAAACATCGCGATAGCGCCAATAATATACACCAGCGCGACCATGCCATGAGATAAATTATAGACGACACCATAGAGAGAAACCGGCGCGATCGGAACCATAAATACAAGCCCGTACAGCACCAAATCTGTAAGAGATAACTTTTTGATTTTACTCATAGTAAACACCTCAATTCGTGTTAATCAAGGGCGCGTAAAAACGCACGGACCGCAGTGAGGCAAGGCCCGGTATTTTCTTCATGCGGGTTATGGCTGCTGTCAGGAATCGTGACGCCCCGACAATGGGTTATATGGGTAATAAGCGGTTGAACGACCTGCGATGTCGCCTGATCGTGCTCGCCATGAAGGACTAATCCAGGGCATTGAATCTTGTGCAATGAATCGGTGATATCCCACTGTGCCAGCGTGCCATTGACCGCCAGCTCATTGGCGCCCCACAAAATGTGGTAAGCCGTGGGGTCGGCGGCGAATTGCGCATTAGCACGCTGAATATGCAGCGGTTCTTGCTGCAGGGAATAAACATGCCTGGCGTAATAGGCAATAAGCTGCTCAGGCGGATGCTGATAGATTTTTGCCTGCATAATGACATCGTCTGGCATTGTATCCGCGCCAGCCGTGAGTTCTTTAAACAGCCGCAGGACTTCACTTTGCCAAAGTGGGATGCTGGCAGGAGAGCTAGCGTATATCACACCACCTAATCCTTCCGGCTGCGTGCAGGCATGCTCTGCTGCCAGCATGCCTCCCCAGGAGTGTCCGAGTAATGAATATCGCTGGCCAATATTCAGATGGCAGATTAATTGCTGGAGTTGCTGAAGATAGCGTTCTATTGTCCAGAATGAGGCCTCCGCCAGCGGGAAATGCGTGGAACGACCGCAGCCATATTGATCGTAAAATACCACCATGCGTCCATCATCAGACAGCTGGTGATAATTTAAAAGATAATCAAAACCGCCTGATGGGCCGCCGTGTAAAATAATTAATGGCATTAATGAAGATGCCGGATCACCGTAGATACGATAGCTGGTTAATATGCCATCGTAAAACATTTCACCATATTTGTAGTGACTTTGCATATTTTTAACCGATACAGAGAGAAAAGGGCAGGTGATTCAATAATCACCTGCAGACAGACACTTATTTTTTAATTGATTGCAGAACGTTACACCAAAATGGCGTGTAATGTTCCCATTGCATAAATTGTGGACTACCCCAGTGCGGCGCACAATCACTGGCAAAACAACCGACTTTCCCTTTATTGTATTCACCGAGAACTAATAGCGGGTCTTCATTTATTTTGACCAGCGTTGTCGCGTTTACTTTGGCGTGCAGTTTGTTATAACCGAGTAAGGGGGGCCACTGCGTCAGATCTTGCGTAATGACATGTTGCTCATCAGTGTTGATTGGGCTGCATCCTTCTGGAATTTCAACGCGATCGTCATAGTCCAGCATTTCGACAGGCAAAACGTCGGCCAGCAAGGTGTTTTTATAATTCGCTTTAGCTTCAATGCCGGTGAAGGACAGATATCCGCCAATCATTAACAGACCGCCGCCATTGGAGACATATTCTTTAATCAGCGCTAACGCATTCGGGATGATATTCATCTGATAAAAGGTTTTGTTTTGCAACAAAAAGGTATTGCTGCCAATATCACTAATCACGATCGCGTCGTATACGTCGAGTTCCGCTACGGTTTGCGGAAAACGAGTTTGTACAATATGTGCTGGCATATAGTCGATAGTAATATTCTGCTGGCGCAGACAGGATAAGAGATAGTCAGCACCTTCTTCGTATTTACTGGATGTGAAGCTGTCATATCCCTTAGAATGAATCATATGAATATGCCATGACTCACCGATAAATAAAATTTTCATACTGATATCCTATTATTTGATATTAACAATTTCATGCGATTGAGTGCGCATTCGGTGCAGTACCTGCTCATGTTGCGGCATGCTCGATGCGCCTTCTTGTTCTACTGCCAGTGAAGCAAAGGCAGAGGCATACTGAATGGCTGACACAAGGTCTGATTTTCGGGCAAGTGAGGTGGCCAGTGCGCCATTAAATGCGTCACCTGCGCCCGCGGCATCCTTGACGACGGCACTCCAGGCGGGGATAAACAACGTTCGGTGATGTTCGCACAGCAAGGATCCTTGCGCGCCAAGAGTGATAATGACCTTCTTAACGCCTGACTGCAGAATGATATTCCCTGCTTTTTTGGCATCATCAATACCGGTAATGGTAATACCTGACAAAAATGAAGCCTCGGTTTCATTAGGTGTCAGGATATCGATGGAAGATAATAAATGGTGGATATTTTTAGTATAGGGTGCTGGATTAAGAATGATAGTTTTGTTTTCTAATTTACCCAGGCGCACGAACTCTTCAATAGCATCGATATTCGTCTCCAGTTGCATCAGCAGGACATCGGCTTCAGAGATATAACCCTGCTGTTCATTAATTTCTTGTTTGCTCAGCGTCATATTAGCGCCGGGATAGATGGCGATGATATTATCACCATCCTCCGCTGAAACATAAATGAGTGCACTCCCGGTGGGGGCATCATCGGTTTGATAGGCACAATAAGAGTTGATGCCCGATTGAATAATATGATTGAGCGCGAAAGCGCTGAACTGATCTTTGCCAACTTTAAAAATAAAATGGACATCAGCACCCGCATTATTTGCGGCCAGAGCCTGGTTGGCACCTTTTCCTCCCGGATAAAAACCGAACTGGCTTGCGAGGATAGATTCACCGCTCTGAGGCAGCCACGGCACAGTGGCGGATACGTCAATATTAAATGAACCTAAAATACAAACTTTGCCCGACATTTTAGCCCCTTCTTTGTTTAAGCGAATATCTTTGTTTGCCGGAGTTGCTATAGTGCCGGAGATATCTATTTTATTTTCAGTAATAAGTTTGCTTAATGCCTGACGATTAACAATACCACCACCGTAACAACGCACCAGCATACCTGTATTCTGAAAATAATAAAGATCTGAACGAATAGTCTCCTGGCTCACATTAAAAAGAACGGCAAGTTTACTTACGCTTACGCTATGATCTTTGATCAACAAGTTAAGAATAGTGGCGCGCCTTTCTTCTTTAAACATTAAAGCCTCCGTGTATTTCGTTGAATTGTATTTAGAGTAATGTTGACATGTGGTGAAATGAATCACAGATCATGCTGTAAACCGGAAGCAAAACCAAATTATCATGCAGGGTAAAAAGACATTTTCATTTTATTAGTTCTTATATGCTTACACTTGTGGGGCTATGGTTTGTGATGATTGTCATATCTCAGTGATGCAATTTTTGAACGCTTCTTATAAAGGTGTTGGCTTTCTCGATTCAGTTTTAAATAACCACGGTTTGGTCAGTTAAAAATCAGTGAGTAAATATTTCAGAAGAATTTTTCATGCTGTCAGCCCACTCGGATGTGGAAGTGAACGCGGACTGAGTCTCTTGTTACGGTATGGATATTCCTTAAAGTTATATCAAATTCGTTTTAATTCATTTTAAAACACCATCTCGCTGATTACACTCATTTGGACATCCATACTGCTAAACAGCTAAAAGCACTAGCAGGATAACAATAAGCAGCAGCGGATACCCAAACGACATGATTGTCCTGAAAAATATTTCGAAAGTGTTTACGCCAGGCAGGCTTTCCATTACCGCTGTCGATGATGTCAACCTGACGGTTGAGCAGGGGCAGATTTACGGGATCATTGGCTACAGTGGTGCAGGGAAGAGTACCTTGATTCGCCTGCTGAATGGTCTGGAGAAACCCTCGTCCGGCAGCGTGACCATTAACGGCCACGATATTTCTGCCGCACGCGGGGAATCGCTGCGCCAGGCACGGTTGAAAATCAGCATGGTGTTTCAGCACTTTAATTTACTGTGGTCACGCACCGTGAGCGAGAATATTGCGTTCTCAATGCAAATCGCCGGAGCGCCAAAAGCGATGATTAAGGCGAGAGTGGCCGAGCTGATTACCCTTGTCGGTCTGAGCGGTCGCGAAAATGCGTATCCATCGCAGCTCAGCGGCGGCCAAAAGCAGCGCGTAGGGATCGCCCGCGCGCTGGCGAATAATCCTGATGTACTGCTCTGTGACGAGGCCACATCAGCGTTGGATCCGCAAACCACCGATCAGATTCTGGAGTTACTGCTCGATATTAACCGTCGCTTCAAATTAACCATTGTGTTGATCACCCACGAGATGCATGTGGTGCGCAAAATCTGCGATCGCGTCGCGGTGATGGAAAACGGCAGGGTGGTTGAAGAGGGCGATGTACTTACTGTCTTTACCCATCCACAGCAGCCGATTACCCGACAGTTTGTCCGGCAGGTGAGCCAATACACCGAAGAAGAGGAGTTTAATCCGCAACTGGCAAGCGAACTGGGTGGTGTCGTGATCAAGTTAACCTTTACCGGGCAGCGCACTCACCGACCGGTTGTTGGGGAATTAACCCTGCGCTATGGCCTGCCGTTTAACATTTTGCACGGCAAGATGACGCAAACCGCGCATGGCGTGTTCGGGCAGCTTTGGGTGCATGTTGTGGCTAGCGAAGAACAACTCAGCAATATTCTGGCCGACCTGCGCCACAGCGACATTGAAGGCGAGGTGATTCAACATGCCTGAAGATCTGTTTCCCCATCTGAAGTGGGACCAACTGCTGGCAGCGACCCAGGAAACGCTCTACATGACGGCGCTTTCTGGCGCGGCAACGTTTGTCCTTGGGATTGCACTCGGGATGGCGCTGTTCCTGACCGCGCGCGGTGGACTATTCCAGAACCGCGCCTTGTATAGCGCGATCTCGCTGGTGGTCAATATTTTCCGCTCGATCCCGTTCATCATTCTGATCGTGTTGTTAATACCTTTTACCAAAACGATCGTTGGCACCATTCTCGGTGCAAATGCCGCGTTGCCCGCGTTGATTGTGGGTGCTGCACCTTTTTACGCACGCCTGGTCGAAATCGCCCTGCGTGAAGTAGATAAAGGCGTTATTGAAGCGACGCGCTCGATGGGCGCACGTCTGACGACGCTTGTTTTTCGGGTTTTACTGCCGGAATCCTCACCCGCTCTGGTGTCCGGGATCACCGTGACGCTGATTGCTCTGGTTAGCTACAGCGCGATGGCGGGGGTGATTGGTGCCGGTGGTTTAGGGAACCTTGCTTATCTGGAAGGATTCCAGCGCAACCACAGCGACGTCACGCTGGTGGCGACGGTAACGATTCTGCTCATCGTCTTCATCATTCAGCTTTGCGGCGATGTGATCACCTCTCTGTTAGATAAACGCTAATAAAATACGGAAACCATCATCATGAAAAAATCACTGACATTACTCGCAGCAGCAACCTTAAGCGCCCTGAGCTTTGCTTCCTGGGCTGATACGCTGACCGTTGGCGCGTCAAACGTACCCCATGCGGAGATCCTTGAGCAGGCCAAGCCGATTCTGGCGAAGCAAGGGATAGACCTGGAGATTAAACCATTCCAGGACTACATTCTGCCGAACACTGCCCTGGCGGGTCGTGAGATTGATGCCAACTATTTCCAGCATATCCCGTACCTGAATAGCGTGATTAAAGATCATGCTGGCGACAAATCCTATGATTTCGTTAGCGCAGGGGCGATTCATATTGAGCCGATTGGTATCTATTCGAAAAAGGTGAAGTCACTGAAGGATCTGCCGGAAGGTGGCAAGGTGATCATGCGTGATGCGGTATCTGAAGAAGGTCGTATTCTGTCGATTTTTGAAAAAGAGGGCGTGATCAAGCTGAAGCCGGGTGTGGATAAAGTGACGGCGCGCATTAGCGACATCGTAGAGAACCCGAAAAAGCTGAAGTTCTTACCTAACGTTGAAGCAGCGCTGTTACCGCAAATGTATAACAATGAAGAAGGGGATGCGGTCGTGATTAACGCCAACTACGCAATCGACGCCGGGCTGGATCCGGTGAAAGATCCGATTGCCGTAGAAAGCGGTGAAAACAACCCGTATGCCAATATCATTACCGTTCATCGCGGTGATGAGAAGAAAAAGGATATCGTGGCGCTAGTTGATGTGCTGCACTCAAAAGAGCTCCAGGACTGGATCCGCACCAAATATAAAGGCGCGGTTATCCCGGTTAATAACTGATCCGTTTATGCCGTACCCGGCCTACGATGTGCTGTAGGCCGGATAAAACGCGTTAGCGTTGCCATCCGGCACCCGAGTTACACTCGTTCAAGCTTCGCTGGCAACCCCTGGCGCACTGCGGCTCCTGAAACCCAATCCAGCCAGGTGTTGGCCACTTTTCGTGTCGGATCCGCAAAACCCAGATCGTTGATATTGATTCCCGACTTTATCTTTTTATCAAACGGCAGCGGCTCACCGTCGAGCGTATGCTGCGTAGCGCCCATCTCTTTATGCCCATAGCCATGCTCAATCGCGATTACCCCTGGCATCACGCCATGCAGTAAGCTGATTTGCGCTTCAACCTGCCCACCTGGCGTGGTGATGCGAACGGTATCGCCGTGAGATAAACCATAGCGCTTGCCGTCCTGCGGGTTAAGCGCCACCAGATTGACTGGCTTAAGATGATGCAGCCGGGGGATCACGGCCGACGCGCTGGACATGGTATTCGATTTAAATGAAATCAACTTCAGCGGCCATTCCTGCTCAGGGAATAGTTCCTCTACTGAACGCCCGTCAGAGAGTCGCGAAGGATACCAGGCCGGACAGCCGCTGTAGCGTTCACCGGTAATCGCATGACGGTGTGCAGCGACATCCGCATTCCAGATTTGCAGTGGTTTTTCCCACGCATTACCGACGCGGTTATCGACCCGACCACTGTTGTCTGGCGCAAAACGGCCACCGCGCGAATAGATAAACGCTACGCGACTCACCTCATCGGCTTTTAACGTTTGGGTCATCACCGGCAAAATTCGTTGCACCCCGGTGAGCGCGATATCCTCTTCCCGTGCCTCTGCCACCGGCGCTTTGCCCATAAAGGCAATGTTGGCGGCAAGGCGCAGATAATAATCTTCGGCGCGGTTGAGCGGATACACGTTGCCCTGCGGGTCGGTAATGGCATTGTCGCCAAAGCCGGGGAGGCCAATGCGTTTTGCCACCGCGATGCAGAAAGCCTCCATCGAGACGGGTTGACCGTCAGCGGTCTGACGGGTAGCGGGCCTGACCACGGGCCAGCGGGCGGTGGTGGCTTTACTGGCGACACCGGCCCATGGGGCGCTGAATCCCCAGCTTTCGAAGTTATGCGTGTCCGGTACGATGTAATCCGCAAGCGCGGTTGTTTCGTTCATGAACGCATCAATCGCGATAAACAGCGGCAAACGCGCAGGGTCTTTAAGCTTTTCTTCTGCCACGCCGCGTAAGCCCGCAATCCCATAAAACGGGTTGGTCATGTTGGAGATCCAGGCCTTTAGCGGATACGGATAACCCTCCAGTGCTGAAACCAGTAATTCGGTTAGCTGGCCTGCGACAAACGGATACCAGGGTGCTTTGGCCGGGAAGGGCGATTGCCCGGCGGCGACTTTGTTGCGGTACTCTTCGGAAGATTCATAGGCTGTCTTGCTGCGGGCAATGCTCAGACCTTTAGGTTTCACCTTCCCGGCAAAACTGTCCATATTGTAGCGCGGGCCGTCAGTTGCACCGTTGAACTTACCGCCGCCGACGAACACGCCGCCTTCGAGGCTCAGGTTCCCGATCAACGCATTAAGCATCATCACCGACCAGGCATTATAAAAACCGTTACCCGCCATCATCCCGCCGTGGGTGATCACTGCTGCTTTTCGTCCGTGACGGGTGAAAGCATCGGCCAGCGCGCCAATGTCTGCCTCAGAAACACCACACTGCTGGCTGTATTGCGCCATTGACAGTTTCTCAGCGGATTCTTTCAGACACTGGAAGCCACTTTTTACCGTGACCGTTTGCCCCCCGGCCAGCGTGACTTCACGGGAGATGAACAGCTGGGCACGTTGGCAACTGCTGGCGGCGACAATCTCTCCGGCTTCGTTAATGACGGTGGGTTCGTTGGCGGCGTCTGCGCGTAAATGCGCCAGCGTTAGATGCTGACCGGCGAGCGTTGGAATTTCATCGGTAATGACCAGATGGGTAGCGTTGGTCCAGCTTTTTTCCCCGGCCTGCTTCATGGCCTGTATGTCAGGAATCGCCAGGTAATCAGCGTTATAGCGCTGCTTTTCAATTATCCAGCGGATCATCCCCATCGCCAGTGCGGAGTCCGTCCCTGGGCGTACGGGCTGCCAGTGCCCACGATCGTCGGCAAGCACTGTCGTTAGGGGGAGGGCTGGTGCAACCACAACATAGCGGAAGTCATCACGTAAACGGGCACTGGCAAGCTGGCGAGCCTGGCGCTTAAACGGGTTGCCGGATTGTGCTGGAGATGTCCCCATAAACAACGCAAATTCGACATTATCCCAGTCGGGTTTCACGTGGGTATTTTTATCCAGATCGCCCATCAACGCGCCAGATCCGGCACGATAGGCCAGACCACAGTACGCGCCATGTGCGCCGAAGTTTTTGCTGCCGAAACTGTTCAGGGCAAAGCGACGCAAAAATGTATCACGTCCTTCATCACTGGTATTGGTGACCAGTAGCTGATTGGATTTTGGGCCGAAACCGGGGTGTCGGGCATCAATCGGTGTATCGGGATCGTGGATCGCTCGCAGGCCGTCAACGTGGCCTTCGCCAAACAGATTACCGCCTTCCACCACTTCTTTGATCAGTTGCTCAAAGCTGATGCGCTGCCATTTTCCTTCCCCACGTTTACCCACGCGTTTCATTGGCTCCAGAATACGCAGTGGGCTGTACAGGCCTTCAAGTAACGTTGCACCGCGAGCGCAGGCGGTGGAGCGGGCATCGAGTCCGGTTTCACCCGCCAGTTGTTCCATCGCGGTGGCAAAGGGAACTGAGGAGTCAATGTGGTGTTCGTGAGATAGCGGATGGTACGGGTTGCCCGCAATACGCAACACTTTGCCTTGTTCGTTATCAACACGGACACGCACGCCACATTGCGTCCAGCAGCCGAAACACTGCGTCATGGAGATCACCTGCTGCGGGTTCTGTTGCCAGCGCGGTTGGGCATGTGCTTCGGGGATGAGTGCATTACCAAAGATACGATCGCGGGTTATTTTTCCTGATGTTCCATCAAGCAAACCATCAATCGCGCGCTTCGCCACGTCCCGATAACTCAGGCCGAAGGTCACCATGCCCCCGACAGCAAGACCGACTTTTAGCCACTGACGACGAGTTAAATTAGCCATGTTGCATTCTCCTTGCGATCGCGTTCAGGGCTTCACGAACCATAATGATCAGTGCGACCCACAGGCCAAAAGTGCCAAGAATAGCCAGCCAGCCATCAGTGCCACCGGGCAGGGTATAGGGGTTAAACTGGGCGTTAAATTTCGGTACGGTCTGTACCTGAATGAGTAATGTCCAGCGCATCAGCCAGCACAATGCCATTGCGCTTATTGCCAGCAAAATACGTAATGGCAGTGATAACGGATGGCGTAACACCAGGGCGCAAAGACCCAGTGAGGTAACCCAAAGTGCAATCCAGCCGATGGCGTAATGCCGCGCAGAAGCCGCCACATCCAGCCACTGGCGAATCGCTGACCCCGATAGCGTGTTGCCACTTGCCCACATCACCACCACGATAGCCAGCGCGCACAGCGTGACTATCTGGCCCCATGCCAGTTTGCGCGGTAATGTTGTCCCTGCGTTTTTCACCGTGGCGATAAGCAGGGCAAGGAACGTTTGCAGGGCACTGAGGAACATCGCGACCGGGAAGGCGTAGCTGAACCAGATCGGGCGCGCCTCAACAATAGAGACCTCGCGACCGGTATAGACCAACAGTCCAATAGCCGACAACGCACTTCCCACGGCCAACCATTTAGTGACACTGTAACTTTTGGTGGTTAATCGCTTAACGTGTTGTGCTATAAACCACAGTCCTAAAAACCCGGTAAACAGCGGTAAAAATAGCGCCCCCCACGGCATCCATGACCACGGTGTCGGGTAGGCATAGAAATGCCAGACGCGTGCCGTCTGGTGTAAATCAGCCGTCAGTGCCAACGGTGCAGTAATCGCGCAGGTCAGGGCTACCAGCAGCGTGATGTTTTCTAACTCCGGCCTCTCCTTTTTGCGCCAGTGGAGCACGCAGGCAAACAGTGCCGCGCAGGCGGCAATGCCGATAAAAAAGAAATATTGCACAGCCCAGGGTAACCAGCTTACGTCCTGTGGATGCGTCAGAATCTCTTCGATAATCAGGGTAGGGTTCATTTAAACCTCCTGCCAGAGCGCGGGCTGGGCGCGCCCCATTAATGGTGTCACAAAGGCCTCATCCAGGCCCAGATAGAACACTTGCGGCGAGGTGCCACTTTCCGGTTTCAGGACCTTGATGGCGTCATGATGTTGCTGCAGCATTTGAGAAATCCGGCTGTGTGGATCTTTGATATCACCGATGATGCGCGCGCCGCCAACGCACGACTCGACGCAGGCCGGGAGCAGGCCCGCCTCCAGTCGATGAACGCAAAAAGTGCATTTATCGGCGGTTTGCGTTTCATGGTTGATAAACCGTGCATCGTATGGGCAGGCCTGCACACAGTAGGCGCAGCCAACACAGCGTGTGTTGTCGACAACCACAATGCCATCTTCGCGCTGGAAGGTAGCCTGCACCGGGCACACCGGTACGCAAGGGGGGTTATCACAATGGTTGCACAGGCGCGGCAGCAGGACGTTGGTGACGTTTTGCTGACCTTCAAGTTGCACCTGATACTGATTCACGTTGGTACGAAACTCACCTTGCGGCGTCTGGTTTTCAATCGCGCAACTCACGGTGCAGGCCTGGCAGCCAATACACCGATGCAGATCGACCAGCATGCCGTAGCGATGCTGGGGCGATCCTTCATGTCGTTCAGGCGAAAAGGGAAACTGGGCCTGTGCCAGGGGAACCAGTGATGCGCCAGCGGTCAGGACGCCCAGTTGCTGGAGAAACTGCCGTTTACTGCTGTCCATATTTTCTCCCGTCACGATGCAACAACGAAACATTGGTCACGCCGTTGATTTGCGTGTGATGAATAAAGAATCTCAATGATTTACAGTGTAAAAATCGTGGCGGGGGCAGCTCTATTGTGGTTAACCACATACCCGGCTTGTTGTTGATCTAAAACAACATAATTGACAGGGATAATTCAGTGGGAAGTAACATCGTTCGATGCCTGACGCTATTGGCCTCCGTGTGGATGCTCAGCAGCGTGGCATGGGCAGGTTCGTGGAATGTGGGTGTTTTAGCGATGCGTGGAGAGGTCTCTACACGTACCCACTGGCAACCGCTGGAAACTCTGTTAAATCAGCAAATCCCGGGTGAACAGTTTCATATTCAACCGCTGGACCTGCAGCAGATGCAGGAGGCGGTTAACCGTGGAACCGTCCAGTTTGTGGTCACCAACCCTGCGCAATTCGTGCAGCTAAACAGCCATGCAGCGCTTCGCTGGCTGGCATCATTACGCTCCACTCGCGGCGGAAAGGCAACCAGCAACGTGATTGGCAGTGCTGTCCTCGTCAGGCGTGACAGTGGGATTGTGAATGCACACGACCTGATTGGTAAAACGGTAGGTGCCATTGATGCTCAGGCATTTGGCGGTTATTTGCTGGGATACAAAGCACTCAGCGATGCCGGTTTACGCCCTGAGCGTGATTTACGTCTGACGTTTACCGGCTTTCCTGCTGATGCTTTGCTGTATTTATTACGTGAAAAAGCGGTTCAGGCGGTGATTGTGCCCGTGTGTCTGCTGGAAAAAATGGATGAAGAAGGGCTAATCCGCAAAGCGGACTTTAGGCCCGTGATTACCTATCCAACGTCAATTCCTTGCGTAACCAGTACGCCGCTCTATCCTGACTGGTCGTTTGCTGCCTTGCCCGCGGTCAGTGATGAACTGGCCGATCGCGTGACGCGGGTACTGTTTAACGCGCCACAAAACGCCGTCTTTCGTTGGGGCGCGCCGGCCTCGACCCGCGAAGTAGAAGCGTTACTGCGCGATGTCCGTCAGCACCCACAGCAGCGCCAACTCTGGCTGGATGTCAAAAGTTGGTTTATTCAACATCGTCTGGCCATGGGAGCGGCGGGTATCGTCCTGTTGTTGCTGACGCTCAATTACATCTGGGTCATGCTGTTGGTCCGCCGACGCGGAAGACTGCTTGAGCGTAATAATGTGTTGTTGCGCAAACAGGAACAGGCGCTGGAAACCGCGCGTCAAATGAGTGTGCTGGGCGAGATGACGTCCGGATTCGCTCATGAACTTAACCAACCGCTTTCGGCTATCCGCCACTATGCACAGGGCTGTCTGATTCGTCTGCGTGGCCAGGATCAGCAGCATCCGTTGTTACCCGCCCTTGAACAGATTGACGCGCAGGCGCAGCGGGGCGCCGATACGCTACGCAATTTACGTCAGTGGGTCAGTCAGGCGCAGGGAAATCCGGTGATGACCGACGACTGGGAGCCCATTAACGTTCATGATGCGATCCATCATGTCTGGCAGTTATTACGCATGGCGCAGCAATTCCCGACGGTAATGTTACAAACGCAGGTCGACAATTCGCTCTCGGTTACACTGCCGACCGTTTTGCTGGAGCAGGTTCTGGCTAATCTGGTACTAAACGCGGCTCAGGCGGGGGCAAAAACGGTGTGGTTCTCCGCGTACAGTGAGGAGCATGGTGTACGCATTCTGGTGCAGGATAACGCCGGAGGGATCGACGATGCGCAGTTATACCAGGCATTCCAGCCCTTTATGACCACCCGCAAGGAAGGGATGGGACTCGGTCTGGCCATTTGTCAGCGACTGGTTCGCTATGCAAATGGCGACATCAGCATCAAAAATCACCCAGCGCCTGACGGCATGGCGGGGGCAGTGGTGACATTACATTTTAAGCAAACACAGGAAGGAGGGCCTCGTGGCAATAATTCATCTGTTGGATGACGATATAGCGGTGACTCAGGCCTGTGCATTTTTACTGGAAAGTATGGGGTACGAGGTACGTTGCTGGGAGCAGGGCGAAACGTTTTTGGCTCAGGCCGATCTGCACCAGGTCGGCGTATTGCTGCTGGATATGCGCATGCCGGTACTGGATGGGCATGCCGTGCATGAAGCAATGCGTCAGCGCGAGAGCACCCTGGCGGTGGTATTTCTTACCGGACATGGTGATGTGCCCATGGCGGTTGAACAAATGAAGCGCGGAGCCGTCGATTTCTTACAGAAGCCGGTTTCAGCCGCGCCGCTACAGGCTGCGCTGGAAAATGCTTTGCAGACCTCGGCAGCGGCTTTTTCGCGACAGGAAATTGTTGCTTGCTATCAGCAACTTACACCGAAGGAACGAGAACTGGCGAATCTGGTTGCAAAGGGATTGATAAATCGGGAAATAGCCGATGCCATGAATATTGCCGTTCGCACGGTTGAAGTGCATCGGGCGCGGGTGATGGAAAAAATGCAGGCCGGAAGCCTTGCCGAGCTGGTAAATCGGCTTCAGCGGATCCAGTAAAATTGTGACATTTATTTGATTTTCATTGGATTTTGTCTAATTCGCCAGAGTGATATATGCTGTGGGTTTGAGTTAATGACGAGCGGGTGAATATGGGAAATCAGACCAAAGACGACGAGCTGTACCGCGAGATGTGCAGAGTAGTCGGTAAAGTAGTGCTGGAAATGCGCGATCTGGGGCAAGAGCCTAAGCATATCGTCATTGCTGGCGTACTGAGAACAACCCTCGCCAACCAGCGTGTGAAGCGCAGTGAGTTAGAAAAACAGGCCATGGAGACGGTGATCAAAGCATTGGCCGGTTAATCCATAAAAGAGGGCGGTAGAATTATTCTGCCGTCCTCTTATTTTCATCTTCGTTATCTTCCAATAAATATAATTTAGCTCGGTCACTAAAATTACAAATTTCGTTGTATATTTTGTTATATACCGAGTGGTATATAACACAGTATTTGTGATTGCACTCCCAAATATTTTTCATGCATATGAAATGTTATTTCAATCTCGCTTAATGATAATAAATATCACTCCACATTAATTATTTTCCTTCCGATTTTTAATTGATAACGATCAAGGTTACAGCGGGGGAATAACCACATTATTTATCCGCCTAACCCTAAAGGATTATACCCGTGTTTAGGGTATGGATTGATTCAGTTTAACCACCGTCATCTGTGCGATCAGGTTAGGGCAAAAATTCACGTGTTGTTGGCAACATTTATGGCCGATTTGACCTGATCTGCATTCATTAAAATTAGCCTGGATCTGTTGCTACTACAGCGTTTGCGAAGAGGATGCGAAATAAATGAACCAGGTTGATCGTCCATTTTTAGATTGTGGTTTAACGCGGCTTGAGTTTCTGCGTATATCAGGGAAAGGTCTGGCAGGATTAACGATTGCCCCCGCTCTGCTATCCCTTTTTGGTTGTAAGCAGGAAGATATCGACAGCGGCACCGTCGGACTTATCAATACGCCGAAAGGGGTGCTGGTGACTCAACGGGCTCGCTGTACTGGCTGCCACCGCTGTGAAATTTCCTGTACTAATTATAACGATGGCGCTGTTGGCACCTTCTTTTCCCGCATCAAAATTCATCGTAACTACTTCTTTGGCGATGATGGCGTTGGGTCCGGTGGTGGGTTGTACGGCGATTTAAACTACACCGCAGACACTTGCCGTCAGTGTAAAGATCCCCAGTGCATGAAAGTCTGCCCGATTGGCGCAATTACCTGGAAACAGGAAGACGGTTGTATTGCCGTAGATCATAAACGCTGTATTGGCTGCAGTGCCTGTACCACGGCCTGCCCATGGATGATGGCGACCGTTAATACCGTAACGAAGAAATCCTCAAAATGTGTTTTATGCGGGGAATGCGCTAATGCTTGTCCGACTGGGGCATTAAAAATTATTGAGTGGAAAGATATTACTGTTTGATGGATGGCAGGGCTGCCTGATACGCGTCATTTATTGCCAGAAAAATCGCAGTTTTTGAATAAAAGAACTGCCTGAAAGGTGGCGAGTATATCTATCGGACCTTCTTGCAAAGGAAAACATGATGGCTAATGGTTGGACAGGTAATATTTTACGGGTCAATCTCTCCACGGGTAACATCACCGTTGAAGATTCCAGTAAATTTAAGAAATTTGTCGGTGGGATGGGCTTTGGCTATAAAATTATGTACGACGAAGTCCAGCCAGGCACCAAACCTTTTGATGAAGGAAATAAACTGGTTTTCGCGACCGGGCCGCTAACCGGTTCGGGTGCACCCTGCAGTTCTCGCGTCAATATCACCTCATTATCGACATTTACCAAAGGCAATTTAGTGGTCGATGCCCATATGGGCGGTTTCTTTGCCGCACAAATGAAATTCGCGGGTTACGACGCCATTATTATCGAAGGGAAATCACCTTCTCCGGTCTGGATCAACATCAAAGACGATAAGGTCAGCATCGAAAAAGCGGACTTCATATGGGGTAAGGGTACGCGCGCAACCACCGAAGAAATTTGCCGTATCACCAGCCCGGAAACGTGCGTTGCAGCTATTGGTCAGGCGGGTGAAAACCTCGTTCCGCTTTCCTGCATGATTAACAGCCGTAACCACAGTGGCGGGGCCGGCACTGGCGCAGTCATGGGGTCGAAAAACCTGAAGGCCATTGCGGTAGAGGGGACCCAGGGGGTCAATATCGCCGATCGCAAAGAGATGAAGCGGCTTAATGACTACATGATGACCGAGCTTATCGGCGCCAACAACAACCATGTTGTGCCGAGCACGCCACAGGCCTGGGCTGAATACTCTTCACCGAATTCGCGCTGGACGGCCCGCAAAGGGTTGTTTTGGGGCGCGGCGGAAGGAGGGCCAATTGAAACGGGGGAAATTCCACCGGGAAACCAGAATACTGTCGGTTTTCGTACCCATAAATCCGTGTTTGATCTCGGCCCGGCCGCTGAGAAGTACACCGTCAAAATGAGTGGCTGCCATTCATGTCCAATTCGCTGTATGTCGCAACTCAATGTTCCCCGTGTGAAAGATTTTGGTGTGCCGAGTACTGGCGGGAATACCTGCGTGGCGAACTTTGTACATACCACTATTTTCCCGAATGGGCCGAAAGATTTCGACGATAAAGACGATGGGCGCGTCGTAGGAAACCTGGTTGGCCTGAACCTGTTCGATGATTATGGTATTTGGTGTAACTACGGTCAGTTGCATCGTGACTTTACGTACTGCTACTCCAAAGGCGTCTTTAAGCGGGTGTTACCTGCGGCAGAGTATGCAGAGATCCGTTGGGATCAACTGGAAGCAGGCGATCCGAACTTTATCAAAGATTTCTATTATCGACTGGCGCATCGCGTGGGTGAACTCAGCCACCTGGCAGATGGCTCTTACGCGATTGCAGAACGCTGGAATTTAGGCGAAGAGTACTGGGGTTACGCGAAGAACAAACTATGGTCGCCGTTTGGGTTCCCTGTTCACCATGCGAACGAAGCCTCGGCGCAGGTGGGGGCGATCACCAACTGTATGTTCAACCGCGACTGTATGACGCACACCCATATCAACTTTATCGGCTCCGGTTTACCGCTGGCGCTACAGCGCGAAGTGGCGGGCGAACTGTTTGGTTCACAGGATGCCTACGATGAAACCAAAAACTACACCCCGATTAATGCCGCCAAAATCAAATACGCCAAATGGACGCTGCTGAAAGTCTGTCTGCACAATGCGGTTACGCTGTGTAACTGGGTCTGGCCAATGACGGTTTCGCCACTGAAGAGTCGAAACTATCGCGGAGACCTTGATCTGGAAGCGAAATTCTTCCAGGCCGTAACGGGGGATGAAACAACGCAGGCTAGTCTGGATTTGGCCGCGGAGCGCATTTTTACCCTGCATCGTGCTTATACAGTCAAGTTGATGCAAACCATGGATATGCGTAATGAACACGACCTGATCTGCTCCTGGGTGTTCGATAAAGATCCGAAGATTCCGGTCTTTACTGAAGGGACTGACAAGATGGACCGGGAAGATATGCGTCAGTCGCTTACGATGTTCTATCAGGAAATGGGCTGGGACCCGGCGTTGGGCTGCCCAACTCGCGACACCCTTCACCGCCTCGGCCTTGAGGATGTGGCAGCCGACCTGGCTGCACACAATCTGTTGCCGGCGTAAGGAACGCAGATGACGTACGTGAGTAACGACCTGGCCCCTGCAGAGGATGCGCCTGGTGATGACGTGGATAGCCAAAAGAGACAGTGGCTGCACGCGTTACACCAGCCTGTCGCACACCGGAGTGCGTCACTCATTCAGGAACCTACCAGCCCGGAGTCGATAGTGGCGGATTTTATCCGCCAGTATTCTGCTTCAGGTCAACTGGTGGCACGCAGCGTGTTTCTGTTGCCACCTTATTCGGTTCCTGAAAGTGACCTGGCTACGCTGCTGGACGCGATGTGTCAGCACGCATCCGACGCAGATATTACCTGTATCCAGGGCTCAGAGGATACCTACTTCTACTCGACGCAAACCATGACGGCAAACTACGCCGAGATGTGTGTGCAGGTGGTGGAAAATGATATCTGCCGTGCCATTGCAGAAGCGGTACGTTTTGACTGCCAAACGTATCCTCGCCCCTATAAGGTCGCCATGCTGGCGCAGCCGCCATACCACTTTGAACCTGAGCAGGTTACGGCGGCGCTCACGGCCATGGAAACGCATCCTGATTATGCAGACATACGTGCTGTGGAATCGTCGAATGCGGAACCTTATCTGTTTAGCGAGCGCTTTATGAGTTACGGCAAAGCGTATGGCCTGTGCGAATGGCTTGAGGTTGAGCAGTATCAGAACCCCTGAATTTTTCAGGTTGATGTCATGGAACGTGTGGACGATCACTGTCACAGCATTAGAGGATAACCCGATGTCCTTCACCCGACGAAAATTTGTCATTGGCATGGGGACGGTGATTTTTTTCACCGGCCCAGGCCAAAATCTGTTAGCGAGTACGAAGAGTACTAAAGACGTTCGTTATGTCATGATCCACGACGAATCATTGTGCAACGGATGTAATATTTGCGCCCGAGCGTGCAGGAAAACGAATCATGTTCCTGTTCAGGGGAGTCGTTTATCGATAGCCCATATCCCGGTAACGGATAACGATAACGAAACGCTGTATCACTATTTTCGTCAGTCCTGTCAGCATTGTGACGATGCCCCCTGCATTGAGGTGTGTCCTACCGGTGCTTCCTGGCGAGATGAAAACGGGATTGTGCGCGTCGATACCTCTCGTTGCATCGGCTGCAGTTACTGCATTGGCGCATGCCCGTATCAGGTACGCTATCTCAACCCACAAACCAAAGTGGCGGATAAATGCGACTTCTGCGCCGAATCACGTCTGGCGAAAGGTTTCCCGCCAATTTGCGTCAATTCCTGTCCAGAACATGCGTTGATTTTTGGCCGTGAGGACAGCCCGGAAATTCAGACCTGGTTGCGGGAAAACAAGTACTACGAATATCAACTTGCAGGCGCCGGGAAGCCCCATCTGTATCGTCGGTTCGGTCAACATTTGATTAAAAAGGATAATGTATGAACGCGTCGCAGAATGCCGAACAGTTTCACGCACAGCTTACGCAGTACGTCCCGATGTTTTCGCCGGATTACTGGCCCGTCTGGTTGGTTTTCGCCGGGCTAATGCTGGTGGGGATGTGGCTGGTGCTGGCACTCCACGCAATGTTGCGCTTTCGTTCAGCGAATAAAGCGTCGGCAGGACACGGAGAGAAGGTCTATTTATACTCGAAAGCTGTCCGTTTGTGGCACTGGTCGAATGCGCTGTTATTTCTGTTGCTGCTGGCCAGCGGCCTGCTAAACCATTTCACCGCGGTCAGTGCCCCAGTGATGAAAAGCCTGCTGACCGTGCATGAGGTCTGTGGCTTTTTGCTGCTTGCCTGCTGGATTGGTTTTGTCCTGATTAACCTGATTGGGGGGAACGGACATCATTATATTATTCAGCGTCAGGGCTGGATCGGCCGGGCGCAGAGGCAGACGCGATTCTATCTGTTTGGCATTATGCAGGGCGAAGCGCATCCATTCCCGGCATCAACGCGTTCGAAATTCAATCCGTTACAGCAGGCAGCGTATGTCGGCGTGATGTACGGTTTGCTGCCGCTACTGCTGATCTCCGGGTTGCTATCCCTGTACCCACAGGCTGTAGGCGATCTGTTCCTTGGCGTACGTTACTGGTTGCTGCAGGCGCACTTTGCGCTGGCGATCGTGAGCGTGTTTTTCATTTTTGGGCATCTTTATCTCTGCACGACAGGACGCACTCCGGGCGAAACCTTTAAGTGCATGGTGGATGGCTATCACCGGCATTAAGAGATGATGATTACTCGTGGTGACTTACGGGCCTGGCGCGTCGGGCCCGTGATGTATCGCTGGTTTCTGCGTGCGTTTCCTGAGGGAGGCAGCTATGCGGAGGTGCACCGTGCACTCCAGCTGGAAGGGTATAGTGACTGGGCAGATAGCCTCGTGGAATACGGCTGGTCAAGATGGCAGGATGAAGAGAATTTTGTCCAGCAGGATATCTGTGCGATGGGCCGTGTTGTCTGTCCGCAGACGGCAGACGACATCGGTAAACAATTGGCGAGTGCGGCTGATGGCGACAGTCTCGGTAGCGCGGGTGATAACATCAAAATCGTCAGCGCCGGGTACGCTGCGCAGATTGCCAGTGCAGGTTACAGCGCACGTATTGGCTGCGTGGGTTATAACGCTCATGTTGCCAGCTCCGGTGAGCGTGGTCGTATTGCCATCGCGGGAAACTCCACACGTGTCAGTAGTGTGGGAGGCGGTACACGGATGGCCAGCACGGGGATGCGGGTGCGCATCAGTTCGCTGGGTGACAGAAGTCGTATCGCCAGCAGTGGTGATTTAACCCAGATAGCCAGTTTTGGCGCAGCGTCGAAAATCGCCAACTGCGCGGACAACGTGCAGATCATGGCCAACGGGGAAAACACCGTTATTGCCAGTACTGGCGTGGTCGATTCGATAATCCTCGGCCCCGGTGGATGCGCGGCGCTTGCTTATCACGACGGTAAGAGAATGCGCTTTGCGGTGGCTATTGAGGGGGAAAATAACATTCGCGCAGGGGTGAAGTATCGGCTCAACGAAGACCATCAGTTTGTGGCATGTTGAGCCGTGGGGCTATTTCAACGCGAACCGGCGCTGAGTGATCTTCTCCAGGCTAAAGCACAGCAGGTAATAGACCAGTCCGGTAAAGACAAAAATGGCCGCCGGGTAAATTTGTACCCGGCTGTTAACCTGACCCGCCACCGTCGTGAGCTCAGGCACGTTGACGATAAACGCCAGCGACGTATCCTTGAGTAGCCCGATAAAAATCCCCGTTAGCGAGGGGAGTACGTTGCGCAGAACCTGCGGCAACAGAATGAACCCGAGCGCCTGGAGTGGGCTAAATCCCTGAACGACTGCCGCATCATACTGACCGCCAGGCAATGCAGTTATGCCTGCGTACACGGAATGCATCACCGAAGCGGCGGTAAACCAGGCCAGTGCCAGTGTGACGGTTATGGCTCCCGGTAAATCACTGCCTGTGAGCATGGGTAACAGATACCACATCCAGAAAATCACGAAGATTAACGGAATACCACGAATAAACTCTGCCCAGATAAACAGCCCCTTACGTATCGCCCCAGGAAAACGCCAGGCACAGCAGGCGAGTGCGATCCCGGCGGGAAGCGCCAGTACCGCTGCGCCAATCGCCATCAGCAGCGTGAGCAGAACACCCCCCGGTTGACCCTCTGCGACCCGCCCCCACAGGAGGTAGTCCAGATTGTCGGTAATAACCGAAATATTAGCGATCATGCAGTAGGCTCCTGAAACGAAATATGCCTGTTTTACGCGCCAACGGTTTACCTGCTGCAGGTACAGGGCCAAGACGGGTTAACAACATCCCCAGCACAATACCGGTCAACAGGTAGAGTGCCGTGCCGACGGCAAAGGCTTCCAGCGCATGGGCGTTATAGCTTTCAATTTGCCGCACCTGGTATGTCAGTTCGGCAAAGCCAATGCCGCTGGCTAATGAAGACAGCTTCATCAGATTAAGATATTGCCCCACAATTGGCTGCCAGGCATTTGCCAGCCCCTGAGGGAGCAGGATGTGACGGAAAGTCGCCCATGACGAAAAACCCTGTGCTATGGCTGCCTCGCGCTGCCCACCAGACACCGCCTGTAAACCGGAGGTGACCTCTTCGACCAGAAAGGCCGAGGTAAAGACACCCAGCCCCCATGCGGAGCAGAGAAACTCCGGCGTTAACCACCAGACATCTCCTGGCAGAATGGACCAGGCGTGTTCCGCATTAATGAAGGTAATCACGTCGCGAGGAAGGAGATTCCACGCAGCAAAGTACCAGAACATCAGCTGAACCAGTAAAGGGGTATTGCGAAAAACAGAAACCCACACGCTGACCACGGTGGTCGCAAAGCGGTGTCCTGTCAGGCGCAGGCTGAGCAGAAAGATGGCAAATACCGTGGCGAGTACCACGCCGGCTAGCGTGACCCAGAGTGTGGTCAGAAAACCGGAGATTATCCATTGCAGAGGTTGCCCGCTCAGCACCCCCTGCCAGTCCATTGCATGCATTATAACGATGACTCCTGGTGTAACGGGTCGAGCACTTTTTTCAGAAAACGTTGGGTCCTGGGGTGCTGAGGACGTGTGAAAAACGCCTCAGGAGGTGCGACTTCGAGAATATCGCCGCCATCAATAAACACCACACGATCGGCAATCTCCCGGGCGAAATGCATTTCATGCGTTACGACAATCATGGTGATGCCGCTATGGGCAAGACTCTTCATTACCTGCAACACTTCGCCGATCATTTCTGGATCCAGCGCGGAGGTGGGTTCATCGAACAGAATGATTTGCGGTGAGGAGGCCAGGGCGCGGGCGATGGCAACACGTTGTTGCTGTCCGCCGGAAAGTTGGGCGGCATATGCATCGGCTTTTTCGGCCAACCCTACCTGTTCCAGCAGTTCAAGTGCCCGTTGCTCAGCATCCGCTTTTTTCCAACCGTGAACATATTCCAGCGCCAGTGTGATGTTCTGCTGTGCTGTCAGGTGGGCGTAGAGATTAAATTGCTGGAATACAAAGCCAATTCGGCTGCGAAGCTGACGCAATGCGGGGCCGCGCAGCTGACCGATTGGTTGGTCATCAATAAAAATATCGCCGCCGCTCAGTGACTCCAGTTGGTTGATCAGACGAATTAGCGTTGATTTTCCTGAGCCAGAAGGCCCGAGAATGGTGACGACTTCGCCCGGTTCAACCGACAGGCTGACGCCGTTAAGCACGGTATGATTGTCATAGTGTTTTATGACATTACGCAGTTCAACACGCGCCTGGCGCAGATGCGTAAAATCCGCAGCCGAAGCTGCGGGACGATTAAAAAGGCCTGAGAGCATATTACTTCGCTTCTATTTTGAAGGCGCGGGGCTGTGGATTTTTGGTTTGCGGACCAAACCAGACGTCATAAATTTTGGCTGCCTGCCCGGTAGACTCGAGCTTTAATAGCTCGTCGTTCACGGCCTTTAACAGCGCAGGTTCCCCTTTTTTCACACCCACACCAATTTCTTCTTTGCTCAACAAGTCGGGCAAAATTTTGAAATCTGCTTTATCCGGCGCACCGCCTAACAACCCTGCCAGAATGGTGCTGTCCTGGGTGATCGCCTGGACATTACCATTACGCAGTGCGGTTAATGCCAGCGGAATATCGTCATAGGCCAGCACACGTGATTGTGGAAAACGCTGGCGCAACGCCTGCTCACCTGTCGTCCCTTTAACTGCGCCGATACGGGCCTTGCTGTAGTCATCAAGCTTATCCGGCGATTTTGCCGGAACGAGGAATTGCTGCCCGGTAACGAAGTAAGGGGCGGAGAAATCGATAACCTGTGCACGCTCAGGTGTAATAGTGATATCCGCTACGATTAAATCGGCCTTACCGGATTGCAATAACGGAATACGGTTAGCCGGATTGGTGGCGATCAGTTCCAGTTTAACGCCAAGTGATTTAGCCAGCGCTTCAGCGAAATCAACGTCGTAGCCGACAATCTTATGCGTTTTTGCATCAATAGAACCGAACGGTGGATTGGCGTCAAAGGTGGCGATTTTTACCACACCTGCGGCTTTGATATCGGCCAGTTGATCGGCCTGAGCATTTGACGCGGCAATGCCTGACGCCAGCAGGACACTGAGTGCCAGCCATGTTTTTTTTGTGCTGTGAATTTTCGTTGCCATCATTTTCTTTGAATCCCTGTTGTTTTGGTTTGTGCTTTTTACGCTCCCATAACTTGTGGCGGTGACCAAATAAGAAAAAATTCTTATCTATATACAAAATGATATTAGTGAAAGGGGTGTTAATTACGGGTGAAAATAATGAAAAACTGAAATGCAAAATAGTGCACAACGTTGGCAAAAATTCGCATTTCATTTTTTACGCATTCTGCGTTGGAATACGTTGTGTCCAACAGACAGAGGCGGTGGAGAAGATGAACGGGGTTAAATATCTTTGGTTGCGTATCAAGAATCGACATCCACAGACGCCACAGCATAGTGCGGAACGAAATCTTCAGCGTGTTGTGGAGTCTGTTCTTCCTGTCGCCAGCCTGTATGGGGTGGATATCGCCAACATTGATCCGGAGTGGTTCCGTGATAAAACAACACGCTGAACTTCGCCTGACGCGCGAAATGTACTGGAATGAAGTGTGCAAAATAAGCAGAAATACTACTGAATCCCTATTCTGACCTGTAACATACGACAAAACAGGTCTGGATTGGGAACAAGCATGCTGCGTGATAATTTTAACGATCTCTATTATCTCATTGTTGTCGCACGTGAACGCAGTTTTACCCGCGCCGCAGCGAAGCTAGGGGTCTCGCAGTCAGCATTAAGCCATGCTATTCGTGGGCTTGAGGAGCGACTGGATGTCAGACTGCTGACCCGTACCACGCGAAGCGTCGCGCCAACCGAAGCCGGAGAACGGCTTATCAACAGTATCAGTCCGCGTTTCGATGACATTGAGACGGAGCTATTGGCATTAACCGATATTCGTCAGCGTGTGGCGGGTAATATCCGTCTGACGCTCGGGGAACATGCGTTGCAATCGACAGTCTGGCCTGCACTACAGCCGTTTTTGCAGGCGTATCCTGATGTAAATGTGGAAATGACTATCGACAATAGCCTGACGGATATCGTGACGGGACGCTATGATGCCGGTATCAGGCTTGGTGAGCAGGTGGCCAAAGATATGGTTGCTGTCAGGATCGGCCCCGACTGGCGCATGGTCGTGGTGGGGTCACCCGCTTATTTTGCCCGCCATGGCAAACCGCAAACCCCACACGATCTACAGAATCATAACTGCATCAATATGCGCATGCCGACCCTCGGTGGGCTGTATGCCTGGGAGTTTGCCAGGAATGGGCAGGATCTCCGCGTGCGGGTAGAAGGACAGCTTATTTTTAACAATCTGCCACCGCGTATCAGTGCGGCAATTTCGGGCATGGGCCTGGCTTTTGTACCGGAAGATACCGTCGAACAGGCGGTAGCAGAAGGGGCGTTGGAAAAAGTACTGGAAGACTGGTGTGAACCTTTTCCCGGTTATTACCTGTACTATCCCAGCCGTAGACAACATACCGCGGCCTTTGCACAGTTGATTGAAGCGTTGCGTTATACGGCGTGAAGCGCAGGCTGACTAGAAAAAAACCGGCATTGCGCCGGTTCAGAAATTAGATTTTGCAGGCATCGCCGCAGTCGTTATCAGCAATAATTTCCTGCGCTTTTTTGTCCGCATCTTCCAGACGTTCAGCATTACGCTCTTGTGCTTCTTCCAGTCCATCAAAGACCAGATTATCGAGATCAATTTCCATCATTCACCTGCTCAGGTTCAGCGTTTAACATCGTTCCATTATATTGCAAAAATGTTGCTGAACAGCAGCGATTATTGCTACTAAGCACGTTCTTATACCAGGTCAGCGTATTTTTCCGGCAGCGTATCCCACAGATGGCGGTTCGCGGCGCTGAGAATAATATCGCGCATACATTCCCTGGCCGTCACGCCTTGACGCAGGCGTATCGCTTCCAGCAGCAGACGGTGCTGCTCAACAGCGTGCTCGGTTTCCCGCACCGAGGATTCCTGCGTCTGTTTAAACGACAGCATCATGGCGGCGGAAAGGGCGTTGCCAATCGACATTAAGAACGGGTTATGACACGACTTCAATAGCGCTGTGTGAAACGCCAAATCCCCTTCCTCAAACAGCGCAATTTCATCTTGTTGTTGCCCGCGCGACATCAGCGTCCAGGCCTCTTCAATCGCGGCCAGATCGCGCGCTGTTGCGTTGGCGGCAGCCAACGCGGCAGCGTTGGGCTCGAACATCAAACGGGTGACGACCAGCTGTTCTGCGACATCAGGTGAGATACCCACTTCTTCCATCCAGCCCAGCACATCCGTATCCAGAAAACTCCAGAGTTCGCGTGGGTTGACCGTACTGCGACGTTTAGCCTGAATCGACAGTAATCCTTTCGCCGATAAAACATGCAGTGCGTTTCGTACAGAAGTACGCGATGCAGAGTACTGCACGGCTAGCTCATTCTCGCCGGGGAGCATCTCCCCATCGCTCAGGGTGCCGCGGAGGATTTTCATTGCCAGATCACGCGTGATCGTTTCGGAGATGGTGGCCAGGGAAGTCGTCATTGTTCGCCTTGAAAAATAGAGGGTTGCCCATTGTACGCATAAAACAAGGCGTTATGTATACAAGGAAGCATCACTTGTCCCTTCAGATAACACAATTATACGTTTTGTTTCACTTCACGATCGTGCTCACAGATCACTTACATAAAATTAACTACATTCTTGTCATACAAGATTTAATAATTGGGGTTACAAGATGAAATGGGAATGGATTGCGGTTGACTGGGGAACCTCAAATTTCCGGGCGTGGTTGATGGCAGGAGATGACGTGCTGGATAAACGTAGCGCCAACTGCGGACTGCTCCATGTCAAACAAGGTCAATTCGATGGCACGCTAAAAATGCTGCTGGGTGAGTGGGTGACTAATGCAGCTCCGACAATAGCGATGGCCGGAATGGTGGGTTCGCAGCAGGGCTGGTATGAGGTTGACTATTGTCCGCTTCCTGCCAATGCCGACAGTTTGCTTGCCCACAGCAAAACGTTCACGACCTCATGGGGAAGTGAGGCGTGGATTGTTCCTGGTTTGCGAGCGTCACCTGCTGGCGGCATACCGGACGTGATGCGTGGCGAAGAGGTTCAGTTGCTGGGGCTGGCGATACTGGAAGATATTGCGGATTTTCAGGCAATTTTACCGGGCACGCACAGCAAACATGTAGCGGTCGAGAATAGGCAGGTTACTGATTTTTCGACATATATGACCGGTGAGCTTTTTCAGGTATTGATTTCTCACTCGTTACTTGGCCGCGGTCTTCCTGATGCGGTGATCGATGACAGTGCATTTCTACTTGGGGTAGAGGCATCCCAGCGTCACGCGGCGCTAAGCCAACTCCTTTTTTCCACCCGAACGCGGCGACTTTCAGGTGAATTACCTGCTGAATCCGTCAGTGATTATCTCTCCGGATTATTGATCGGTACAGAGTTCGGCGCTGACTGTCGCGGGCTTGTCTGGCTGGTGGGGAGTGCGGCGCTAACTCGCCGCTACCAGTTGGCGGCAACGGCGTTGGGTATTAATACACGCTGCATTGATGGCGATTGCTGTTTTATCGCCGGAATGCAGTCCCTTCAACAACGGCTAACAGAGAAACACCATGGACAGTTTTGACTTTGCCACGTTGTGGCAGAAAACACCGCTTCCGATGATCGCCATTCTGCGCGGTCTGACACCTGAGGAAGCACCGGATATCGGGGATGTACTGCTGGAGGCCGGCTTCACCTGGCTGGAGGTTCCGCTAAATTCCCCGCGAGCGCTCGATTCTATCACGCTGCTACGTGAACGCGTTGGCGAGCGTGCTATCGTCGGGGCGGGTACGGTACTGACGGCGGCGCAGGTTGATAGCGTTGTCGATGCGGGCGGGCAAGTGATTATCTCGCCGAATATGAACACCTCGGTCATCCGCCGTAGCAGGGAGCGGGGGGCGATTAGCTTACCCGGTGTGATCACCCCAAGCGAGGCGTTTACGGCGCTGGATGCCGGAGCCAGCGGGCTGAAGTTTTACCCTGCGGAAATGATCTCCCCGGACATACTGCGAGCTATGTGCGTGGTCCTACCGCCTCACGTGATTTGCATGCCGGTCGGCGGTGTTTCAGCCGAGGCTCAGCAGTTGCAAAACTGGATGTCGGCGGGGGCAAAAGGCTTTGGCTGCGGTGGTGGTTTATACCGTGCGGGCACATGCCGTGAACAGGTTATGCATAACGCGCTGGCCTATGCTCAAGCCTGGCAACAGGTAAATACCTGAGCGTCGCGCCAATAACAACTTAAGAGGCTGAAAGATGAATACGCGTACCCTCGATACTGAAAATAAAAATGCGGTTTATCGTAAAGTGACCCGACGGCTGATCCCGTTTTTAATCCTGTGTTATTTCTTTGCCTATCTCGATCGTGTAAACGTGGGCTTCGCCAAACTCCATATGCAGGATGCGCTTAATCTGAGCGATACAGTTTATGGGATTGGTGCCGGTATCTTTTTTATTGGTTACTTTATCTTTGAAGTCCCCAGCAACCTGTTGATGCAGCGGTTTGGTCCCCGCTTCTGGATTGCGCGCATCATGGCCAGCTGGGCGATATTGTCCGCGCTGACAATGTTTGTGACTACTCCGACCCAGTTCTATGTCGTGCGCTTTTTACTGGGTGTCGCGGAAGCCGGATTCTTCCCTGGGATCGTTTACTATTTAACGCTGTGGTTCCCCTCATGGCGCTCTGCTCGTACGCTCGGGCTGTTTATCCTGGTCACACCGTTATCAACTATTATCGGCAGTCCACTATCGGGGCTGATCCTGAAAATGTTTGAGGGCGTGGGTCACCTGCATAACTGGCAATGGCTGTTCCTGGTGGAGGCAATCCCATCATTCCTGCTGGCCTTCGTGGTGTTGCGCTATCTCGATAATGACGTGAAATCGGCGAAATGGTTGTCGGATGCTGAAAAAGCGCTGATCGAACAGGATTTGCAAAAAGACCAGCTTGATAAAGTAGCGGCGAATGCGGGAATGCCGCAGCACAGCCTGTCTGCCATGTTCCGCAACCGGTTCGTCTGGCTGCTGGCACTGATCTTCTTCAGCTTCAATATCGGCTATTACGGCATTAACTTCTGGTTGCCATCGATCATTAAAAGCTCCGGCGTACAGGATGATTTTGCTATCGGCCTGCTGGCGGCGGTGCCGTATATCTTCGGCGCGGTCTGCATGTTGTGGAACAGCCGTCACTCAGACCTGAAGCAGGAGCGCCGTTGGCACATTGCCATTCCGGCGATAGTCGGTGCGATTGGCCTGACGTTTAGCGCCCTCAATGAAGGCTCCACGTTCTGGATGATGGCATGGATTTGTGTCGCGATGTCCGGCACGTTATCGCTGATTCCAACCTATATCAGCCTGCCAGGGACGCTGCTCTCGGGTACTGCTGCTGCAGCAGGCATCGCGTTAGTGAACTCCATCGGCAACCTGGCCGGGTTCTTTGGTCCGACCGTACTGGGCTGGCTGAAAGACACCACCGGCAGCACCAGTAGCGGGCTGTATATTCTGGCGGGATTCCTGGTGCTCTGCGCACCGCTGATTTTCCTCATCCCGGCACGCCTGATTAACCCCCGCGATCGAAAAGCGACGACACAGGCAGAAAGCAGTGTATTAACGAAAAGAGGTCATATATGAGCAGTTGTGGCAGCGGATGCGCAGGTTGTGGTGGCGAACACTTCAACCCGATCCTCAGCGGTGATGACGGCGCCTTAAAACGTGCCCTGTATAAATCAATGGGACATACCGACGAGCAACTTCGCCGGCCAGTGATTGCCGTTGTCAACAGTTATACCAATGCAACGGCAGGGCATGCCAACCTGAATGAACTCACGACACATGTGCTAAAGGGCATTGATGAAGCGGGTGGCGTAGGCATGGTGTTTGGTACCATCGCTCCTTGTGACGGTATTGCAGAAGGGCATCTGGGCATGCGCTACATCCTGGCGGCGCGGGAAATTATCGCCAGCTCGATCGAAGTGATGATGCGTGCCCACCGCTTCGACGGCATGGTGCTATTGGGGTCTTGTGACAAAATTGTCCCCGCCATGTTGATGGCGGCGGCGCGACTTGATATTCCGGCCATTCTGGTCAACGGTGGGCCAATGTATCCTGCTGAATACAAAGGTAAGCACTGGGACGGCAATATTGTCACTGAGGCGATAGGCTGGAAACGTCGCGGGGAAATCGATGAGGCAGAGTTCCGGCACATTGAAGATATTGCCGAACCAGGGCACGGATCCTGCACGATGTACGGAACGGCCAATACGATGTGCTGTATTGCTGAGGTTTTGGGTATGAGCCTGCCGGGGAGCAGTACGCTGCCCGCGATTTCACGCGAACGCCGTGATTGCGCCTATGCGACAGGAATGACCGCAGTGGACCTGGTAAAGCGCGGCGTGAATGCGCGGCAGATCATTACCCGCGACGCGATCCGCAATGCGATGACCTATCTGTTGGCTACGGGGGGCTCAACCAACGCCATTCTGCACCTGCAAGCTATTTACTATGAGGCCGAACTGGGACATCTGCCGCTGGCTGAGTTTGATGCTCTGAGTCATCAGGTACCGCTGGTGGCTTCGCTCTATCCGGCATCGGAATACGACATGATCGACTTCTGGGAAGCGGGGGGCGTCGCTGCGGTGGAAAAAGAGATCGCCAACCTGTTGGAACTCAATTGCCTGACGGTCAATGGACAGAAAAAAGGGGAGTGGCTAATGGATGTTCCTGCCACTCGTCGCCCGGAAGTGATTCATACGCTGGCGATCCCGGTACGCAATGAATCCGGTGTCGCGGTGCTGCATGGCAATTTGTCGCCTATGGGGTGTGTGGTGAAACCCGCTGCGGTTCCGGAGCATTTGATGGTCTTTACCGGACCTGCCGTGGTGTTTAACAGCGAGGATGAGGCCGTCGAGTCGATCCTCTCCGGTGATATTCAACCCGGCAGCGTGTTGGTTCTGCGTTACGAAGGACCGAAGGGGGGGCCGGGCATGCCAGAGATGTATAAGCCGATGAAATTCCTCGAAGGGATGAATCTCTCGGACTCGTGTGCGCTGATCACCGATGGGCGTTTTTCCGGTTCAAATCGGGGGCTATTCGTTGGGCATATTTCGCCAGAAGCCAGCGATGGCGGCGTGCTGGCACTGGTTGAAACGGGGGACACTATCAGCATTGATATTCCGCAGCGGACATTAACGCTGAATGTGGCGGATGCCGTACTGGCAGAGCGTCAAAAAGTCTGCCAACTGGTGCATAAAGAGGTGCCACGTGGATTCTTGCGGCTGTATCGTCGTTGGGCGCTACCTGCGGCGCAAGGGGCTGTACTGGCCGATAGGGAGGATCTCTGATGTCATCAGTCGCAATGATCCAGGGCGTCAATCCCATCGTCGCCATGCCGTTTACCGCACAGGGTGAGGTCGATTTTACGAGTTTTCGTCGGCTGGTGGCTCACCTTTCCGGTCTCGGTGTGAATGGTTTAACGTTGTTTGGTATTGCCAGCGAGTTTCCCAAGCTGGACGATGGCGAACGGTTGCAACTGGCAGAAATCTATCTTGATGAATTGTCGGGGAAACGACTGTTTCGTGCACTGTCGATTACCGATCATAGCACCGACCTTGCAGTACGGCGGGCGCGGCTGTACCAAAGCATGGGGGCTGACGCGTTGATGTTGCTCCCGCCATTTTTCCTGCAACCGTCACTGGCAGCTGTACAGGCGCACATCTCTGCCGTACTTGAGGCGGTAACTATTCCGGTGATGGTGCAGTACGCGCCAGGCGAAACAGGATTCCCGGTTACGCCACATCAACTGGCCGAGGTCGCAAAACGCTATCCACATGCGGTGTTTAAGATTGAATGTAATCCGCCTGTGGATTACACGCGTGAATTCCTGCAACAGGCTCCAGACGCTCACGTTCTCAACGGTTACGCAGGTCTCTATATGCTGCATATGCTGGACGTGGGCGGAAAAGGCGTGATGCCAGGCTGCTCGTTTAGCGAAATTTATGTGCGTATTTATCGACACTGGTTGGCGGGGGAACATCAGCAGGCGGTGCAATTACACAACGCGCTGTTGCCGTATATTCAGCGTTGGATGCAGCACTGCGAATATATTATCCAGATTGAAAAAACGATATTGCAGCGACGCGGGATCATCGCCGATGACTATTGTCGTAAACCCGGTTGGCAATTAGCGGATGAGGATTTAAAAACCATCGATAGTTTTATTTCACAGTTCAATTTGTCGGTCTGAGTCATCTCCAGCAAGTGGATCGGGTATGGCACATCCATACCCGATTAAACACCTGTTCGTACTGGCGTTCTATAGCGCGCAGCATGCGAGGTTAATATGCAAAATGATATTCATGATTCAACGATTAAGAGAGTGAACAAACGGCTTATTCCCTTCCTGATGTTGCTGTATCTTATTGCTTATATTGACCGTTCTAACATCTCAGTCGCCGCATTACAGATGAACGCCGATCTTGCGCTAACCGCTGAAATGTATGGTATTGCTGCTGGTATTTTTTATATTGCTTATATTCTTTTTGAAGTGCCCAGCAATGTCATTCTGACGCGCGTTGGCGCGAAACTGTGGATCGCCAGGATTATGGTGACCTGGGGCATGATTGCTGCGTGTATGAGTCTGGTACAGACGCCAACGCAGCTATATATTATGCGTTTTTTACTCGGTGTCGCGGAGGCGGGATTTACCCCCGGGATTATTTATTATCTTTCCTGTTGGTACCCGCGAAATAACCGGGCACATGCCATGTCCATGTTTTATATCGGCGCTGCGCTGGCATCAGTCATTGGCTTGCCAATTTCCGGCTCTATTTTAAATATGCATGGTTTTTTCGATATTGCGGGCTGGCGTTGGCTGTTTTTATTAGAAGGTATTCCGGCGGTTATCCTCGGTGTGGTCGTTTGGTTTTATCTTGATGATTCTCCCGCTCAGGCGCGTTGGCTCAGTGTACAGGAACGAGACTGGTTACAACGGAAACTCTCGTCCGAAGCCGGGGCAGACATTCATCACCATCAGTGGCATCAGGCTCTCACCAGTAAAAAGGTATGGTTACTCAGTGCCATCTGGTTGCTGCAGGCCTTTGGTACGATAGGCATTACGTTGTTCCTGCCGCTGATCGTTAAAGGTGTCGTCACGGAGCAAAGTAACCTGATTGTCAGCTTACTCTCCGCGGTACCTTTTTTGTTCGCATGTCTGTTTATGTGGCTCAATGGTCGCCATTCTGACCGTAGTGGAGAGCGACGTCTGCACCTTGCAATCCCGCTGATGTTAGCCGGCGGATTACTCCTTGTCGCGGTTTATACCCAGTATCTGCTGCTGGCATACCTTCTGCTGGTGGTAACGGTCGGTCTGAACTGGGCAATTACCCCAATATTCTGGGCGGCAACCACTGAATCCTTAACCGGGGTCGCAGGCGCAGCGGCCATCGCACTGATCAATGCTGTTGCCAACGTGGCAGGCCTGGTGTTTCCGCCGCTCATGGGACGGTTGAAAGATCTGACAGGAAATTATGATGCGTCTTTGGTGATTGTTGCGTTTGCCCTGGTGAGTGGCGGTGGGTTGGCACTGTACGTTCTGTCAATATCTCCCACGCGTAACTCGCGAGTTGCTGGAAAAGAAGAAAGCCTGCGTTAAGTCAAAAATCGTCGTTTCCACTGGTGCGTACCTGGGCATAAACGCCAACCAGGTGCGCACCAGCCATCTCATCCCGCCAACGCTGAAAATCTCTCGTAACTCACTCTATGTGTAAAATAAATGTTAACAAACTGAGTCATATCCCCGTCCATTCAGGAACGTGATGTGCGATTTGTTTTAACAAATATGCGACAAAATCACTATACATATAACTTAATATCTTTTATACATTAATTGTTCAACCCTGCGACTATTCCACAAAAGAGAAAGAAATATGGAACAGACACCTGATAAGAAAAACGATAATTTTCAAAAAGATGGCAAAGAACAGTTCAACCGCTCGATCGGGCTTATTTCAAATTTTGCGTTGGGTTTTACCTACCTGTCGCCGCTTACCGCTGTTTATTCGCTGTTCGCGTTGGCAGTGACGTTGGCAGGACCACCCGCAGTGTGGTGGATTTTGATCGTCGCGTGTGGGCAGTTGTTAGTCGCCCTGGTGTTTGGTGAGGTTGCGTCTCAATATCCGATCACCGGGGGACTGTATCCCTGGGCGAGAAGGTTGTGGGGTAAGAAATATGCGTGGATCGCCGCCTGGATCTACCTGTGGGCGCTGGTGGTGACAATTACCTCGATCGCGGAATACACATCAACATTTGTTGAATCACTCTTTCATTATGGCCAGACACCCGCCACCATGCTGGTGACTTCCGTTTTGCTGCTGCTCTTGATGATGGCCGTCAATATGTCCGGGACCAGGAATCTGGCCAGGGTCGCCAAAATTGGTTTCTGGTGTGAAATCGTCAGCGTGATTGCGCTGGGTATTTACCTGCTGATTTTCCACCGTTCACAGCCTTTCTCCGTCATCTTTGATTCGATGGGGGTACTGGCGCATGACGGAAGTTATTCCACCGCCTTTATGTCCGCCGCGCTGATGGGCCTGTTTATGTTCTTTGGCTTCGAGGCGTGCGGTAACGTTGCAGAGGAAGTGCAAAATCCAAGCAAAAAAATCCCGGTAGCCATGATTTTAAGTATCGTGTTTGGCGCGATCTCCGCCATTATCTCCGTCATGGGCTACCTGCTGGCGTCACCGAACCTGGTGAGTATCGTGAATGGTAAAACCGCCGATCCGATCCCGGCCATCCTTAATGAAGCGCTGGGGGAAACCGGTGCGACGGTCTTTATTATTGTCGCTATTATCGCGATGCTGTCGTGCATTTTGTCTCTGCAAGCAGCATTAAGTCGTCTTATCTTTTCTTTCTCCCGCGACAGAATGCTGCCGGGCAGTGAATGGATGGCCAAAATTTCTAAAAATGGTGTCCCGGATAATGCCATGGTCGTCAGCTGTGTGTTGCCCGTTATCATTTGTGTCTGGGTCTATTTCCAGCCAGATAACTTATCGCGTATCACCGCATTTGCTGTTATCGGTATTTATATTTCATTCCAGATGGTGGTACTGGCCGCGCTGCGTCAACGTCTGAAAGGCTGGAAACCCGCCGGAGAGTGGACGATTGGTGGTTGGGGTGTGATTGTAAACGTGCTGGCGTTAGCTTACGGTCTGTGTGGGATCTGGTTACTGGCACAGCCTGCTGACAGCAGTGATTTCATCGACCGTTGGACAGTACTGTTTGGTCTGGCGATTGTGGTAGGTTCAGGATTGATCTACATGTTCCTTACCCGACCCTTTGGCCGCTCGGCTGCACCGGAAAACGATGCCATTGCCTACGCCACGAAACTCAATATGGGGCAGGATAACTAAAACTAAGGGCCTTCGGGCCCTTAGTTTCGACCGTTTTACGCGCCGGATACGACGCTGGCATCCTTATCCGGTAACGCTCAGCCTTGAATTGACTATTTCTGGTAGTGATAAAGGATAAAGTAGTCGCTTTGATACACCACTGTGCTGTGCGCAGGTGACAATAATTCACCGACACGAAAGCGCGGCCAACTGGAAAAGATGATCCGGTTTTCCAGATTGGTCAGGATGACATAATCAGGGTGAGGGCAGGAGAGCAGTTCGGCTTCTATCTGACTGACCAGCAGATCGACGGCGGCGACGCCGAGAAACTGATCATGATAGTAAACTGGCACCGCTGAGGTTAGGGTATAGGAGATGTTACAGATATAGTCGACATACGGGCCATGGATATACGCTTCACCTGCCGGAGGCGAATGCTTAAACCACTCAAAGGTTCTGAAATCCAGCCGCTGTTGCGTCGCCTGATCCAAATCCAGATGTGCCTGACTCAATCCATTATCTTTCTTATACCACCATTCCAGCAGCCAATATTCTTTGGTGGTTTCTGTACTCTCAATATGGCTGGCGAAACCTGCGCCCGAACAGTAGTGGTTGTTGTTCAGTGTGCTCTTGATGTGCTGCTGAACCGTTGATCTGACAGCGGGGTCGAGGACAACTTCGGCTGAAGCTTTTTGCACACCAGCAATGGCCTCGTGAATGCTCCTCGCCAGCGCAACGGTAGACTCTACGGTAGAGGCGGTAATATCATCAATTTTACGGATTAATGCGCTTAAGGATGTCGAAGAGCTCATGGTCTGTCCTGCCTTCACTGATTGTCAGTTCGAGTTATATTTCAGCTTTTTTTCAATAAGGTAATAGGTAAACGTGTCGATGATCTGCGTGGCGTACTGGACTGACTCGGTCTCGTTATGGGCGGCGAGCGCGTCGGCCAGCGCCGAATAAAGCGCAATAATTTCCGCATGAATATTGTCGGCGCGATAGAGTATTGCCACCAGTGATGCCCACTCGGCCTGGACCTGAAGCTCCTGGTTGGCCAGCCGTGCTGAATGAGAGCTGGCCGCAATTGCCAGCAAACAACGCATATCGGCCTGAGTCATCAGTTCAGGTGAATCGGCTTTCCTCAGTACGTCTACAAACTCGCGAAATTTGGCAATGTCCGACGCGGTCATGCGTCTGGAGGCTAACCTGGCGCTGTGGCTGATAATGGCGCAATGCATTTCGCCTAAATCCGAAAGGTAATCGGTACTGATCGATTTAAACGGATGCAGGGCGCTATTTTTGCCATCAATATTCTCGCAAACGAAGCTCCCGCCATTACGGCCACGAACCGTATGGATAAGATTATTAGCCCGAAGCGTGTTGAGCGCTTCTCTGATAGTGATATGTGAGACACCCATCATCTTTGCCAAATCGGTTTCATTGGGCAGCTGTTCTTTTGGCTCCAGCAACCCGGTAATAATGGCGTTTGAAAGGCGCTGCACTATCTGGTCTGAACGACTGACCTGCCCGATAGGCGCAAATATGACCGCATGAGTAATCATAATCTTTTCTGCACTCAATTCCCTGAAACAACGACCATTTTTAACACATGCCCGCGGGGCACGAAAGGTCAGAATGGCCGCGTTATTTTACCAGCCCACGCGCAACATCGCTGCACAGGCGGATGTGTGTCCCGATAGCGTCAAAACGCATTCCGCGCTGACGATAAATAACCTTACCCTGAAAATGTAAAATTTAAGTTAAAAGTGCGAGGCTTATCATAGTGTCAATGTTGCGCATTTGAAAAATTTTTACAATATATATATTACATAAGCT